>NZ_JAYRVJ010000827.1:0-8224 GCF_041918635.1 Promineifilum sp. (SeqCode) | reverse complement strand
CAATTGGGGCGGTCAGTGGGATATGAGCGTTGGGTCGATGACCGTCACCACCGGCCGGCAAGAGGTGCTCGACTTCGCCACGCCCGCCTACTACTACACCCCGGCCCAATTCGCCGCCGCCGACGGCTCCGGCATCGAGACGCTGGAGGACATCAACGGCCAGGCGGTTTGCGCCGGCGTTTCCACGACTTACGAGACGTGGCTGAACGGCAACGCGGCCGAGCTTGGCTTTCCGGCGGACAGCTTCTATGCCGAACCGCCGACGGACGTCACCGTGGTGCCCTTGGCGACGGACGCCGAGTGCCCGCAATCCATCCAAGCCGGCCGCGAGGAGTTCCAGGTCTTCCTGAGTTCCAACACAGTCGTCCAGGCAGCCATCGACGGCGGCGTGGCGATTCACCGCGTCGGTTCGCCCGTCTTCTCCGAGAACCTGGCCGCGGCTTTCGACAAGAGCGGCGAACTGGACAACACCTCAGCCGTCCAGCGCGTCGGCGAGATCATTCAGGAGATGCACGACGACAGTACGCTGCGCGAGCTATCCATGAAGTGGTTTGGCACGGATTTGACAGCTGACCCATCCGGGTCATCCGATTGAGTGTGAGACCTGACAGGTTGGCGGACAGGAGTCCGCTCGAAGCCTGTCAGGTCTAGTCACTGGGGGACAGCCCATGAGTATCACCATCGATCCGGTCAATCCCCCTCCCCCGGCGGGTGAGGGCGAGCGCCTGCGCGCCCAGGCCGAATTGCTGGCCAGCCGCCGCCAGCGCCGGGAACGCCGGTTCAGCCGGGGCGTTCGGTTCTCCTATGTCGTCCTGTTTTTCTTTCTGGCGCTGCTGTTCAGCGGCATCGACGCCACCATCGGCGGCATGCGCGTGCGCACCATTGGACTGGATTGGGAGTTCATCCGCACCTACGCGCCGTTCATCTTCCAGGGGGTGTGGCTGACGATCCTGCTGTCCTTTCTGGCGATCGCGCTGTCGATCGTGCTGGCGGTCGCCGGGGCGCTGGGCCGGTTGTCCAAATCGCCGCCGGCCTACGCGCTGGCGACCTTCTACGTCTCGCTCATTCGGGGCACGCCGCTGCTGCTCCAGATCTTCTTTTTCTTTCTGGCTCTGCCCCAGTTAGGCATTATCCTGTCGGGCATGACCGCCGGGGTGCTGGCCCTGGGTATCAACTACGGCGCGTACAACACCGAGATCGTCCGCGCGGGCATCCAGTCGGTCGGCGTGGGCCAACGCGAGGCGGCGCTGGCGCTGGGCATGACCAACGGCCAGATTATGCGCCGCATCGTGCTGCCCCAGGCGCTCCGCCTGACCATCCCGCCGTTGGGAAACCAGTTTGTCGCCATGCTCAAGGATACGTCACTGGTGGCGACAACCGGGTTTGTCTGGGAACTGCTGTGGCGGGCGCAAAAGGTCGGCCGCGCCAACTTCCGCAGCCTGGAGGCCCTGCTCATCGCCGCCGTCTTCTACTGGATTATCACCATCATCTTCTCGGCCATCCAGGATCGCGTCGAGGCCCGCGTGGGCCGCGGGGAGCGCACGCTCGCATGACCACCATCGTCCGCGTCTCGCACCTCGACAAGTATTTCGACGACCTGCACGTCCTGAAGGACCTGAGCTTCGAGGTCGCGCCTAAGGAAGTAGTGTGCATCATCGGCCGTAGCGGCTCTGGCAAGAGCACCCTGCTGCGTTGCCTCAACTTCCTGGAGACGCCCGACTTCGGCGAAGTAGAGATCGACGGCGTCGCTATCCAATGTGGCGGCCAGGGTCGCGCCTGGCGCAAGCAGGTGCATGACCTGCGCCTGAAGACCGGGATGGTCTTCCAGTCGTTCAACCTCTTCGCCCACATGACCGCGTTGGAGAACGTCATCGAGGGGCCGGTGACGGTCAAGAAGATGGCGCGCGAAGCGGCTGTCGAACTGGGTATGCACAATCTGCGCAAGGTTGGGTTGGCCGAAAAGGCGGCGCAGTACCCGTCACGCCTGTCCGGCGGCCAACAGCAGCGCGTAGCCATCGCCCGGGCCATGACCATGCAGCCCAAAGTGATGCTCTTCGACGAGCCGACCTCAGCGCTAGACCCGGAGCTGGTGGGCGAGGTGCTGGCCGTCATGCAGCAGTTGGTAGAAGAGGGCATGACGATGGTGACCGTGACGCATGAGATGAGCTTTGCCCGCCGTTTCGCCGACCGGATCATGTACATGGATGAGGGGCGATTTGTGGAAATCGGCCCGCCGGAAACGCTGTTCACTGCTCCTCAGGATGAGCGGACGCGCCAGTTCCTCAGCCACCTCCACGTGCACCAGCACGAGCAGGAGCACATTCACAATTGAGAGGGAAGAATCCGCGGATTTCGCGGATTACGCAGATTCTGAAAAGCGCAGACTCATTCCATCGGGTGGAGAAATAGAAAAGCCCCGGCTCGCGCGAGCCGGGGCTTCTTTGATAGTAGGACAGGAAGCGGTTACGGCCGGGAGATGACGATCACCGTCCCGTTGCTGTCGCCGTCGGGGTCGCTGTTGGCTGCGGCGTTGTATGTCTGCCCACTCTTGATGACATTCGTGACGGTAAAAGTCACACTGCTGACATTGTTGGTGCGCAGATCGGTCTTCACGATGTTACACAGACCGCTGGCGTTCGTCTTGCAACTGACGTTGCCGGTAGCGCCGTTGGTCCACTTGCCGCGAACGGTGGCGCCGCTGACCGGGACGTTACTGCCGTTGACGACCTTGATGGTGACCGTGGCCTTCCAGCGATTGCCGCCACTGGTGTAGACGGCGACGCCATCCAAATCGGCGACGCGCATAGCATTCGACGAAGGCGGCGTCGCTGTCGCGGTGGGTGTGGGGGTGCGCGTGGCAGTGGCCGTTGCTGTGGGTGTGGGCGTATTGGTGGCTATCGGTGTGGCCGTGGCGGTGGACGTGCTTGTCGGCGTCGGGACGGGGCCGGTTGTGCAGTCGGCGAAGGTCATGGAGCCGATCCACGTGCCCCAGCGCCCGCTGGTCGTGCCGGTGTTCTTGCTATACTCGCCCAAATACCAGAAGGTCAAGCCGTCCGGAGCGATGGTCATCTCGGTGTAGTCGCCCCAGCGGCGCGGTACGCTGTCAAACGCCGTATAGGCGATCTCGCCCGCCTTTAGCTGCGCTTCAGTTTGCAGCGTGCCCGCCGGGTCTCCGGCCTTGCGGCCGGTGAACCAGACAGAAGGCCACATGCTTGTGCTGGACTTGGTATAGCCCAGGGCCATATCCTCACAATGGTTGACGGCCAGGTCGCCGAAGAAGCGGTACTGGCCGGCGCTGGAGAGGACGCCCGCGGCGGCGATGGTCGCGTTGGCCGGATTAACCTTCACCCAGCGCAGACAGTTGACCGTGCCGCTGCCCGGATTGCAGGCGATCGTGCTGACGCTCCAGGCGTAGCCGTTGCGATACTCGAAGTCCTGGGGACGGTAGTCGTTGGCCTGGACGGCGCTGCCGCCGCTCTGCGGCACGTTGACCGGCATGCCGCCGGTGACGCCGGTGGCCGCGTTCAGGTTCAACGTGCCGCCCACTTTCGTCGGCGAGGAGCCGCTGAACGGATTGGCCCACGACCAGACGGAGTAGCTCGACCCGTCGTAGTCTGTTTCGGTGAAGAAGTAGTGCGGCCCGCTGGTCGGCCACGTGCCCTGCTGATAGCCGTGCAGGTTGAGGGGCTGAGGCGTGTCTTCGGTGGTGGGCAGGCCCTTGTTGGCGCTGGCCGCGGCCTGACCGTTGTACATGGCCCACTTGTCGAAGGCCCAGACGCGCGACTCCTTGAAGCTGACCGTCCCGAAGATGTTTGCGCCCATGTAGATGGCGTCGCGGCCGACGCCGGCGTGCGGGTAGTCGAAGAAGTCCGTGCCCGTGGCCGTCGGGAAGGCGTAGATGTTCCAACTGCCGGTCGGGTTGTTCGTCTGGGAAACGGCGATGCAGTAGTAGAAGCCATCGGCGTCAATGCCGAGGATATAGCGGTCGGCCTCCTCGTCATAGAGCACGTTCGGGTCAAAGACGCCGGTGCAGTTGGCGTTGGATTGCATGAAGCTGGAGAAAGTGGTCGGCGCCTTCAGGCTTTGGCCACTCTTGTTATAGATCTCGAAGGCGACGTTGACCACGGCGATCACGTGGTTGGGGCCGACGGCCAGCTCTGGATCGGGCGGCACATTGCCGCCGCCGCCGCAACACTCAGTGTAGTTGATGCTCTCGAAGCTGGCGCCGACCGCGGGCGCGTTGGGCAGGGGAGCGCTGCCGGCCACGGATACGTTGTTCGACGGCGGCAGATTCAGGGCAGCCTGGCGCAGGGCTTCCATTTCAGCCGGTGGCCGGATATCCTCATTCTCCATCAGGTCGAGCTCGCCGCGCATCCAACGATCGTACTGATTATTGGGGTCGAGAACGCCGGCGGGCACATCGCGCAAGTTCACCGTGGTCGGCGAGACGAGCGTCTGGCCCGTCAGTTGTGCTGCGTCCGGCCCCACCCCAACGCGGTTAGCCGAACTTGCCAGCGCGGGCGCGACCTGCTGTAGTGCGTCTTGGCGCGCGGCTGTTTCCAGACCGGGGCGCGCCGTCCGCGCCGCCAGCCATAAGCCGGCCATCACAATTCCCGCAAGTAAGAGCAATCGAGCGATCGTTATCCGTATCTTTGGTGACATGCTCACCCCTCTATAGAGATAGATTACGGCCACCAGGGCCGCATAGGTAAGTTTGCCCGATAGTTGTTACCAATGCAATAGGAGAGGCAGGTAAAAAGTGGCGATCTGGTGGCATGGCCCATAGACAAAAGAGAGCGGGTTGCCCGACGGGTTCCGCTCTCTAGAGGTCAGACTAGCTAAATTGGATAACGCGAGCTAACGTTGGGGCACAACGCCCGTGGCGATAGGCTCGCCACCCTGGCACAAGACGAAGTTGCCCGTGCCGCCTGTGTGATAGGTGTACTGCTGACCGGCCGCTTCCAGCGTGATAATCGTGCCTTCTACCTGCACCTCGGCGTAGGCCATGCCCTCTTGCGGGCAGCCCAGGGCGGCATTCGGCCAGGTCATCGGCTCAGCCGAGACGATGGAGATCTGGTCCAGCGACAAACCCATTTCGGTGCTCAAGTTCAAGCGCACCGCCTCCATCAGCCTCCCTAATTGAGGGCTGCCCGTCAAACCGGGCCGGCCGGGTGCGGGCGCGACCTGGGGTGTGGTATTCTCGTTGACCTCGGGCGTCAGGCTGCCCAGGTCTACCTCGCCAGACGGCGGCACGAGTCCCGACTCGGGATAGCCGGTCGGTAGGTCGCTCTCGGCGACGGGCTCAGGGTAGCTGTCGGGGACAGGGTAAGCGCCATCGCCGACCGGGTTCAAAGCTGGGGACTCGTCCGCGCTCCCGTCGCTCTCCAGAATTGGCTCGCCCTGCGTCCCACTGGCCGTGCAAGCCGCCAGCAGGACTGTCAGAGCCAGTATGACGAACATGATCAACTTTCGCATTTTTCGCACTCTCCATGCGGCCGGGTGAACACCACAGTCGCTACTGATCTGACGCGCAACGTGCGCCGCCGGTTCCATCTCGATAGGTTTTCACGACGGGGTAGGACACGCGCCGGTGGCCGCTACGGTTCGGTCGCTGCTCCAGACCGTTCGCCGGCGGCCTGCCCTTGGATGAGCGACTGATACCAGTAGCCGCTGTCTTTGATGATCCGCCGCTGCGTCGCGAAATCAACGTAGACAATTCCAAAGCGCTTATCGTAGCCGTAGGCCCACTCGAAGTTGTCAATGAGCGACCAGGCAAAGTAGCCGCGCACGTTGACGCCGGCGCGGGCCGCCGCGGACACCATGTCGGTGTGTTGCTCCAGGAATTGCTGGCGCTGCGGGTCGTGAACGCGGCCGTCGTCCGAGACGGTATCGGCGAAGGCCGCACCGTTCTCGGTGATGTAGACCGCCGGGTTGCCATATTCCTGCTTCATGCGAAACAGCAGTTCGAAGAGGCCCGCCGGATACACTTCCCAGCCCATCTGGCTGTAGCCGTTCTTGCGCCAGGGAGCCACCCGGCCGGCCACAACGGGCAGGTCGTTGGGCCAGAAGCCCACGAACGGCACATACCAGGCGTGGCGCACGTGGATGCGGGTGTAGTAATTGATGCCTACAAAGTCAAGCGGGTGGGCGATCGTCTCCATGTCGCCCGGCTGCACCGGTGGCCGGAAGGCGCGCAGCCGCCCCCACAGCGGCTCCGGGTACTGCCCACGGAAAAGCGGGTCCAGGAAGATACGGTTGATGAATTGGTCGCCCAGCCCGGCGGCGGCGCGATCAACTTCGCTGTCGGTCGCGGGATAGACGGGGCCCATGTTCAGACTGATGCCCACCTGCGCATCCGCGTGCACTCCTTTCAATTGGGCCGCCGCCAGCCCATGGCCGAGCAACTGGTGGTGGATGACGCGCAGGTAGGCCCACGGGTTCAGCCGCCCCGGCGCGTGCAGGCCGCGCAAATGGCCCAGCGTGGCGTGAACCCACGGCTCGTTGAGGGTGATCCACTGCTTGACCCGGTCGCCCAGCCGGCGGCCGACGATCTCGGCGTAGTCGGCGAAGATGGCGGCGCAGTCGCGGCTGTCAAAGCCGCCCATCTCCCGTTGCAGGGCGAGCGGCAAGTCCCAATGGAACAGGGTGACAAAGGGCTTGATGCCGGCCGCCAGCAGCGCATCCACCAGCCGGTCGTAGTAGTCCAGCCCCTTCTCGTTGATCGCGCCGCGGCCCAGGGGCAGCACGCGCGCCCAGGCCACCGAGAAGCGATAGGCTTGCAGGCCGAGCCGGCGCATGATGTCGATATCGGTGGCGAAGTCGAAGTAGGTGTTGCAGGCGACGTCGCCGTTGTGGTTGCGCTGGATACGCCCTGGCAGCCGGGCGAAGTGATCCCAGATCGACGGCCCTTTGCCGTCGGCGTCCCAACCGCCCTCGATCTGGTAGGCCGAGGTGGCCGCGCCGAAGAGGAAGCCGGGTGGGAAGGCGTTGGCGCTCATGTGGCCGGCTTGTCGCCCGTCGCCAGGTCGCCGAACTGGCGCAGAAGGTCTCGCATCTTGTCGCGCGAGATGGGGAAGCGGCGCCGCCGGGCGGTCTTGCCCACCCGCGCCGCGTCCCAGATCAGATCGGCAGCCAGGAAAGCGGCATCGGGCCGGCCCAGCCGCCGGGCGTTGGCGGCGCGCTCCTGGTAGAGCCGGCCGCCGTCGGCCAGCCAGTCGCCCAGCGCCTCCAGAAAGGCCAGCGGCTCTAGCGTCAGGTCGCCCGCGCCGCCCTCACTCACGAGTTGAGCGTTGCCCGTCTCTTGGCCGGGGATAACCTGCATGAGGAACAGCGGCAGACCACAGGCCAGCGACTCGGTCACGATCAACCCGCCTGCCTTGCTGATGACACAGTTGGCGGCATGCATCATATCGGGCATATTGTTGACCATGTTATAGAGGGTGTTGGGGATATGCCATTCCATCGCCTGAAGTTTCTGGAACAACTCATCATTGCCGCCAGCCACAGCCGCCACGTGAATATCGAACCCGGCGTGATTGAGCACGCGCACGAAGGCGTCAAGCCCCTCGACGCGCTTGCTGCCCACAGCCAGAATCGTGAACTTGTCCACCGGCCAACCCAGGGCCGCCCGCGCTTCGACTTTCGAGGCCGGCACGTCGGCCAGCGCGGGGTTCACCGGCAGCCCGGTGACGTGGACGCTCTCCGGATCGAGGCCGCGCTCTAGCGCCAGGTCGGCCGCCGTCTGTGTAGGAACCAGGCAGAGGTCTGACGACGGGTGGAACCACATACGTTGCAGCGAGATGAGGTCGGTCACTACCGTCGCCATCGGCACGTCGCTGCTCTTGATGCGCCGGTAAGCGGCGACCGGATACTGGTAGGTCGGGAAGGTCACGACAACCACGTTCGGCCGGTATTGCCGCATCAGCCGGGAGATAACGTCGTACATGATGACGACGTAGGCCGTCTCGGTGGCGCTCGTCGTCAGGGCCATGTCCGTCATTTTGTAGCCCAGCTTGTAGAACAGGGGCCACTCGCGGGCCAGCTTGTCGTAGTCGCTCTCGGCGCTGCGCAGGAAGGGGGGCGCGCCCGGCTCGTCGAGCGGGTTGACGATAGCTACGCGGGCGTCGTCGCCGCAACGCATCTCCAGCGCTTTGGCGACGGCATTGGCGGCGCTGCGGTGGCCGAAACCGGCGTCGGCGGTCAGAATCAGGACTCGTTTCTCCAT
>NZ_JAYRVJ010000826.1:0-2190 GCF_041918635.1 Promineifilum sp. (SeqCode) | reverse complement strand
GGCTGGCTGGCGCGCCACATGGAGGCCGCCGGCCTGGAGAACGTTCGCGTCATCGAGACGGAGCACCACCCGCTGGTCTACGCCGACTGGTTGCACGCCGGGCCGGCCGCGCCCACCGTGCTGATCTACGGCCACTACGACGTGCAGCCGGCTGACCCGCTGGACAAGTGGCTCTCGCCGCCCTTCCAGCCTGAGGTGCGCGAAGAGTATCTCTATGCGCGCGGCGCGGCCGATGACAAGGGCCAGGTCTACATCCATGTCAAGGCGGTCGAGTCATACCTGCGCACGGCCGGCCGCTTGCCAGTCAACGTCAAGTTCATCGTTGAGGGCGAGGAGGAGATCGGCAGCGCCAACCTGCACCGTTTCATCCCGGATCAACGCGACCTGCTGGCCGCCGATTCGGCGCTCATTTCCGACACGGCCATGCTCGGCCCCGGCCAACCGGCGCTGGTCTACGGGCTGCGTGGCAACTGTTACGTGCTGCTCGACATCACCGGCCCTACTCGCGACCTGCACTCCGGCACGTTCGGCGGCAGCATCAACAACCCGCTCAATGCTCTCGGTCATCTCATTGCCCGGCTGAAGGACGAGCGCGGCCACGTCCTCATCCCCGGCTTCTACGACCGCGTCCGGCCATTGACGCTGGAAGAGCGGGAGATGCTGGCCGGCTTCCCACTAGACGCGGACAAATGGCTACGCGAATCGGGCGCGCCAGAACTGTGGGGCGAACCGGAATACACGCTGGCCGAACGCATCGGCGCGCGGCCGACGCTCGACCTGACCGGCCTCATCGGCGGCTACACCGGCCCGGGCGCCAAGACCGTCCTGCCCTCCACCGCTCACGCCAAAATCTCCATGCGCCTCGTCCCCGACCAGAACCCGGCCGAGATCGCCACGCTATTCGAGCAGTTCGTTCGCGCCGTCTTGCCGCCCAGCGTGACGGCTGAGGTGCATCTGTCGGGCGGGTCACGGGCGGTACTGATCGACCGCGACACACCGCCCATGCGCGCCGCCGCGGCGGCCTACGAGGCCGCTTTTGGCCGCGCGCCTGTCTTCATGCGCGAGGGCGGCTCTATCCCTGTCGTCGGCCAGTTCCAGAACGACCTGGGCCTGCCCGCGGTGCTGATGGGCTTCGGCCTGCCCGGCGACCGTATCCACTCCCCCAACGAGCGCTTCTACCTCCCCAACTTCTATCAGGGCATTGAGACCAGCATCCGTTACCTGACTCTGCTGGCAGAATAATTACTAAGAGATATCAACAAAACCATTCCATCTTTCAGTTCTTCATTCCTAATTCGTAATTCCTAATTGTTCCCATGGTGCTTCTTCTTACAGCCCTCCTGGGCGGTCTGGTGACCCTATGCGCCTGGCTGGCCGGGCAACGTCGGCGACAGTTGCTGGCGACGGTCGAGATCGTGACACTGCCTGGCGTGACGGCGACGCGCCTGGGCAACCGGCGAGACGTGACCGTGTTCTTGCCGCCCGGCTACCGCGGGCAGCCGGATAGGACGTATCCCGTGCTCTACGTGAACGATGGGCAGGAGCGCGAGGCGCTGGGGTTGCGGGAGGCATTGGCCCGTCTGGCGGCTGGCGGTCGCATCCGACCGATCATCGCCGTCGCTATCCCGACCAACGACGATCGGCTACACGAATATGGCACGGCCATTGCGCCTAACTCGCGCAGCCTGGGGGTGCTGGCCGGCGCGTACAGCCACTTCGTCGTCGCCGAACTGATGCCGCTCATCGAAGCCAAGTTTCGCGTGCGGGGGCCGGCTACCTTCCTGGGGGTGTCACTGGGCGGCCTGTCCGCCTTCGACATCGCCTGGAACCATCCGGGTTGCTTTGAGGCCGTCGGCGTCATGTCCGGCAGCCTGTGGTGGCATGCCGCGGAGGACGAGACGCGCATCGACCCCGGCCGGCGCATCGCCCATACACTCGTGCGGCGCGCGCACAGGCCGCCGCCGTTGCGCTTCTGGTTCCAGGCCGGCACGCGCGACGAGGTGTGTGACCGCGACGGCAACGGCGTGATCGACGCGATTCAGGATACGCTGGAGCTGATGGGCGAACTGCGCGCCATTGGCCTCCACCCCGACGATCTGGCCTATGTCGAGGTGGCGGGCGGGCGACATGACTACGAGACGTGGGCCCGTGTCCTGCCTGACTTTCTGATGTGGGCCTTCACTCCTGGGC
>NZ_JAYRVJ010000825.1:0-2295 GCF_041918635.1 Promineifilum sp. (SeqCode) | reverse complement strand
TGCTCCTGTTGCGCGGCGCGGGCGCGCCGCCCTATCGCTGGGTCAAGTACGCCGGCAACTGGCGGCCGGACGGGCCGGAGCCGCGCACCTACCGCTGGCAGCGCCATTGGCTGGACGCCAACCGCCACGGCGGCGTGGTCACGGTCAACGGCCGCTGGCCCAACCAGCCGCCTTACGTCCACTCCTTCTACAACCCCTGCCTGACCGACGACGAAGCGGCCGAGGGGGCTGTCGCGGCGGCCGGCAAGCGGCTGAACGGGCCGGTCGAGTTGCTCTTCGTGGGCGCACTGAACGAGGGCAAGGGCGTCGGGCGGGTGCTGCGCATCGCCGCAGCGCTACAGGCGCGCGGCGTTCCCTTTCGGCTGCGGCTGCTGGGCGACGGGCCGGACCGGCCGCGCTATGAGCAGTGGGCGCGCGACAACGGGCTGCGGGACGTATCCTTCCTGGGCTGGCTACCGCGGGGTGAGGTGCCGGCCTACTACGCCGCGGCCCACGTCGTGCTGCTGCCGTCCCGCTCAGAGGGCTGGCCGAAGGTGCTGAGCGAGGGTATGGCCTACGGCGCGGTTCCGGTGGCCGCCGCCGTGTCGAGCATCCCCCAGATTTTGGGAGCGACGGGAGCCGGCGTCGCCCGGCCGCTGGACGACATCGACGGCATGGCCGAGACCGTGGCGCGCTTCGTCGCCGAGCCAGGGGCATGGGAGGCAGCCAGCCAGGCGGGCGTGGCGGCGGCCTGGCAGTTCACCTATGGCGCTTACCAGATGGCCGTGGCGACGTTGTTCCGCCAGGCGTGGGGCGTGGAACTGCGCCGGCCGGAGCGCCGGCGGGACGCCGGCCTCGCCCACGCCAATGGTTCGGCTGCGCTCTATGCGGGGGAGCATTAGCATTATGGAACACAATAATACGCTTCACCCGGCCGCCAAGAGCCCTAGCCCCAACCCTCTCCCACAGGGAGAGGGAGTAGAAGAACCGCTCGCACCGGGAGAAGCGGTGCACTCCCTCGCCCCTTGGGAGAGGGTTGGGGCGAGGGTCAGAGAGCGGCCGCTTCGCCTCTGCTTCGTCGGCCCCATGCTCGGCGTCAACCCCGGCTGGGTGACCACGCAGGGGGAGATACTGGCCGCATTGCTGGCCGGCGAGGGCTACCCGGTGCGCGTCACGTCCCACATCCCGGCGCGGCTGCCGCGGCTGGCCGACACGCTGCGGTCGCTGGTCGCCTGGCGGGGCGAGATCGATCTGGTCGTTCACCAGGTGTACGGCGGCATGGCGTTTGCTGTGACAGACGCGGCCAGCCTGCTTTGCCGGGCGCTCGGGCTACGGCAGGTCTTCGTTTTGCATGGCGGCACGCTGCCGGAGATGGCGGCTCGCCAGCCCCGGCGGATTCGCCGCGTGGTGGGGCGGGCGGCGGCCGTGGTGGCCCCTTCCGCCTACATGGCCCACGTCTTTGGGCAGTTGCCTGAATTGGCTCCGCGCCTTCGTATCATCCCCAACGTCCTGGCGATCGAGAACTACCCCTACCACCACCGGCCAACCGTCGCGCCGCGTCTGCTATGGATGCGCACCTTCCACGACGTGTACCATCCGGAGATGGCGCTGGAGGTGCTGGCCGACCTGCGCCGCACGCATCCGGCAGCGATGCTGACGATGGCCGGACAGGAGAAGGGGCTGCACGCGGCCGTCGTCGCCCGCGCGGCGGCGTTGGGGCTGGCGGAGGCAGTGCGCTTCCCCGGCTTTCTCGGCCCCCAGGACAAGGTGCGTGAATTCACTGCCCACGACATCTATCTGAACACCAATCGCGTCGACAATATGCCCGTCAGCGTGCTGGAGGCGGCGGCGTTCGGTCTGCCGGTCGTGGCGACGGCCGTTGGCGGCGTGCCCTACCTGCTGCGCGATGGGGAGACGGGGCTGCTCGTGCCCGCCGACGGCGCGGGCAATGGGGACGTGGCGGCGATGAGTGATGCCATTCGCCGCCTGCTGAACGAGCCAGGGCTGGCCGGCGCCCTGTCGGCTAACGGCCGGCGGCTGGCCGAGTCGTGCGCCTGGGAGTCGGTGCGGACGCAATGGGAAACGCTATTCCGCTCCCTGGTAGAAACTCGGTTTCTCAGAAGAAACCGAGTTTCTGGAGGTATATCGTGATGCCCGATTGGTTGAAGGTCTATCACCGGCTGCCCTACCCGGCCAAGGTGCTGGCCGCCAGCGCGCGCGGCCGGAAGTTGAGCCGCTGGCGCTACAGCGCCGACACCGAGCGTCTGATCGCCGAGTACCTGAGCCACGACTACTGGACGGCCGAGCAGTGGCGCG
>NZ_JAYRVJ010000824.1:0-9384 GCF_041918635.1 Promineifilum sp. (SeqCode) | reverse complement strand
GGTAGGGACGGGTTTGAAACCCGCCCCTACCTCCCTGGAACCTGGCCCCTCTCTCCAAAGAGGGCACGGCCGACGCGGACGTGCGTTGCCCCTTCCTCGATGGCGATGTCGAAATCGTCGGTCATGCCCATCGACAGGGCCAGCGCCGGCTGCTCCAGCCGCGTTCTGTCCAACCACAGCGCCAGTTGCCGGGCCCGGCGGAAGACCGACCGGATGACGTCCGGTTCGGCGTCCCACGGGGCCATCGTCATCAGACCGATTACCGGCAGGTGAGCGTAGTCTATCTCTGCGATCATTCTACGTAGATTCTCGCGCTGAGTCGCATCCTCCTCCCAACGAGTCATATCCAGGCCGGATTTACTGGCCTCGCCGGACAGGTTGACTTCCAAGAAGGCCGGCAGCACCCGGCCACGCTCGGTCAGGTCGGCCGCCAGCCTCCGGGCGATCTTGACCCGGTCGAGGGCGTGGAAGACATCGGCATGGCTGGCAGCCAGGTGAGTCTTGCGACTTTGCAGCGTGCCGATGAGGTGCCAGGTAAGACCGCCCAGGCCGCCCAATGCCGCTTCCACCGCCGGGCGCTTCTCGGCCAGTTCCTCGGCGCGGTTCTCGCCGAAGTGACGCATGCCGGCGGCGTGAGCGGCCAGGGCCAGTTCGGCCGGCCACGTCTTGGTGACGGCCACCAGGGTCACGTCCTCGGCCGCCCGGCCGGCCCGCGCCGCCGCGGCGGCCAGGCGCTCCCGGACAGCGGCGTAGCGCTCCGCGAGAAGAATGGGATCGAGCATAAGCGTATTATCCGCAGATTGGGCAGATTGGGCAGATTGGGCAGATTGAAGAGGAAGAGGCTCACGCAAAGAGCGCCAAGTTCGCCAAGAACGCAAAGGATTGTTTTTCTTTGCGTTCTTGGCGAACTTGGCGCTGTTTGTGTGAGATATTATTCCCCGGTATGGGAGATGCGGAAGATGATACCGGTCGCCCAGTCGGCCACGTAGAGCGCGCCGTCCGGGCCGGTGGTCAGGTCAATGGGCGCGGCGAAGCCGGTGGCGAAGTCGGCCATCTCCTCGCCGCCCGGGCTGAACCAGATTATGCGCTGCGCCTCGGCGAACGAACTCCAGAGTGTCACGAAGATACTGTTGTAGTAGCCGGGGAATTCGTCGCGCAGATACGTCTCCACCCCGGTCGGGGCAGAATGGGGCACGAAGGTATGCAACGGCGGCGTGATCTCCACGTCGTCCGGGGCGGCAAAGCATACCGGGCAGTCAAACCACGGGTAGCCATGCTCCCCGCCCGGCGTCACCTTGTGAAACTCCTCCGGCGGGCCAAAGTCGGGCATGTTGATCGTGGTGAAGAGATTGCCGCCGGCATCCCAGGCGATGTCGTAGGAGTTGCGGAAGCCGCGGGCGTATGGTTCCACCTGCGTCCCGTCGGGGCTGAAGCGCAGGATACTGGCCTCGAAGGGCTGCAACTCATCCTGTTCGCCGGTATTCGGCCCTTCCAGAATCTCGCCGTGGTCGGCCCGCCCGCCCACGGCCACGTAGCCGTAGCCGTCCGGCCCAAAGGCGATGCCGTTGGCCGAGTGCATGGCCGTGTAGCAGCAAGGTAGCCCGGTGATGAGCGGCGTCACCTCCCCATCCTCGATCACGGCCACCATCGCCTCACCGCCGATGAACACGTCCTTCACCCGGCTGGAGATGTAGAGCCGCTCCGTGCCCGGCTGGAAAGCCAGACCGGCCGGGGCGATGAAGCCGTCCACGTAAAGTTCCACCTGTCCCGTCTCGTCCACGGTGAAGACCTCGCCGGCCATCGTAGCGACGTAGAGCAGCCCGTCCGGCCCGAAGGTCAGGACGTTGGGCTGCCCCTCGATGCGGGTATAGTACTCGGTGGTGAACCCCTCCGGCACGCGGATGCGCGCCTCCCAGCCCTCTACGTCCTCGTTGCAGGGATATTTGTCGCTGCACTCGCTGGCGGCGTAGGGCGGCTGGGTGATGGCGCCGATGGGCGCGGGCGTCGCGTCGGGGTCAGCCGGCGGGTTGATGGTTGGCGTGGCGATGAGGCCCCCCTCCGGGGTGGGCGTCATGGCCGGAGCCGAGGTGGGTGAAGGGGGCGGCGTGGCCGTCGGCGGCTCGGTCGGCGGAATCTCGACCGTAGGCTCGACAACCTGCGGCAGCGACTCGCCGTCCGCGCCGGCCGTGGGGGCCAGAATGACCGGGGCCTCGCCCGCCGTCCCGCCGCACGCGGCCAGGACCAATAGAACTAGTAGTAGCGCGGCCATTCCTGACCGCGTCATGCCATTGACTGTGTGTTTTTCGATGATGTGCTTCATTTCTCTATCAAAAGGGTCACCGGGCCGTCGTTGTGGATTTCTACGTCCATGTGCGCGCCAAAGACGCCGGTGGCAACGGTGAACCCCGCTTCGCGCAGCAGCCCGACGAACGCATCGACGAGCGGCTCCGCCTGGTGGGGCGCGGCTGCGTCGGTGAACGACGGCCGCCGCCCTTTGCGGGCGTCCCCATAAAGGGTGAATTGTGAAACGACGAGCAGCTCCCCGCCGACGTCGCTCAGTGAACGATTCATCTTGCCCGCTTCATCGTCGAAGACGCGCAAGCCGGCGACCTTGGCCGCCACCCACTCCGCCTCGGCCGGCCCGTCGCTGTGAGTGATGCCCAGCAGGACGACGAACCCCCGCCCAATCTGCCCGACCACCCGGCCGTCCACGGTCACGCTGGCGCGGGAGACGCGCTGTAGGAGAGCTCTCACAGTAGTCAGTAGGTCAGCAGTCAGTAGGTCAGTAGTCAGCAGATCAGTTCACTTTTGCTGACCTACTGAATACTGAGGTGCTGAATACTGTCGCTAAAGTATCCCAATCTTGCTATGATCCCCGACCGTCAACTTCAGCGACTTGGGCTTGATAGGCGAGCGGGAGACGACGACGTCGCGGCCGATCAAGCTGTCCTGGATGCGCGATTCGATGTCGCAGATGCGGCTGTTCTCCAGGACCACGGAATGCTCGATCTCGCTGTTCTCCACCGTCACGTGATGGTCGATGCTGGTGAACGGCCCAATATAGCTGTTCACAATGCGGGCGTATTCGCCGATGATGGCCGGGCCGCGCACGGTGCTGTTGATGACCTCGGCCCCCCGCTGGACGGTCACGCGGTGGTCTACCTTGCTGTCCCGGTCAACGTACCCCTCGATGCTGTGCCCGATCTCCTCCAGCACCAGATCGTTGGCCGACAGCATGTCGCCCGGCGCGCCGGTGTCGATCCACCAGCCCTGATGGACATAGGGGTGCACGGTGTAGTTGTTGTCCACCAGCCATTGGATGGCGTCGGTAATCTCTAACTCGCCGCGCCACGAGGGTTGGATGGCGTTGACGGCCTCGAACACGTGGTGGTCGAACATATAGATGCCCACCAGCGCCAGATCGCTGGGTGGGATTTTGGGCTTCTCGACCAGGCGGACGATGCGTCCCTCCTCATTCAGTTCGGCCACGCCGTACTGCTCCGGGTGCTCAATACGTGTCAGGACGATCTGGCTATTCCAGCCGCTCGTGGAGAACTCGCCGATGAGCCGGCTGATGCCACCCTGGATGACATTGTCACCCAGGAACATGACGAAGCGCTCACTGCCCAGAAAGGGCTGCGCTACCTTGACGGCGTGGGCCAGACCCAGCGGCTTGTCTTGCGGGATGTAGGTTATCTTCACGCCCCAGCGCCCGCCGCGGCCGACAGCCTCCTTAATCTGCTCGGCCGTGTTACCGACGACGATGCCGATATCATCGATGCCCGCGTCGCGGATGGACTCGATCACCCGGAACAGGATCGGCTTATTCGCCACCGGAATGAGTTGCTTGGCGTTGGTGTAGGTCAGCGGATACAACCGCGAGCCGGTGCCGCCGCTGAGAATGAGGCCCTTCATAGTGTGCTCCAGGAAGGGGTTAGTGGTTAGGGGCTAGGGGCTAGAGAATAGCGCTCTTCCCTAGCCCCTAGTCCCTGACCCCTAGTCCCTAGCCGTAATACTCCCCGATCAAGCTATCCTTCGGCGCATTGGTCAGCGTCACGCCGACGATGCGCACTTGGGCCTTTTCCAGCCGTTCGCGCGCGCGCTCGGAGTGGTCGCGGCGCGTCTTGCCGGCCTGGATGACCAGCAGTACGCCGTCCACTTTCGCGCCCAAGATGGCCGCGTCGGCCGCGGCCATGACCGGCGGCGCGTCGAACAGCACGAAGTCCGCCCGCTCCAACAGTTGCGCGATAACCGCGTCCATGCGGTTCGCGCCCAGCAGGTCGGCCGGGTTGGGCGGTATAGGCCCGCTGCTCAGCAGCCATAACCCATCTACGGCCGTCTTCTGGAGCGGCAAGTCGGTCACTTCATCGAGCGCCAGGCTGGTCAGCCCCGGCGACATCGACAGGCCGAACAGTTCGTGCTGCGCCGGCCGGCGCAGGTCGCAATCGACCAGAATGGTGCGCCGGCCGCTCTGAGCCATGGCCACGGCCAGGTTAGCTGCGGTCGTGCTCTTGCCCTCTCCGCCAGCCGGCGACGTGACGAGGAGCGCGCGAAGGGGCTGGGCGACACTGTAGAAGGACAGGTTCGTGCGCAGCGTACGATACGCCTCGGCCGCGGCCGAGCGGGGGTCGGTGATGGTTACTAATGTCATGATCACTTCTCTAGGTTCCAGGTTCCAGGTTCCAGGTTCTAGGGGAAGAACGCTCTTCCCTAGCCCCTGGAACCTGGAACCTGGCCCCTACTCTTGCGGGATCGCCCCGATGACAGGGATGTTGAGGTAGCGCTCCACGTCCTCACCGCGACGCATGACGCCGGAGGCCAGCCACTCCAGCAGAAAGATCAGACCCACGCCCAGCAACAGCCCGAAGACCGCGCCGGCGGCGGTGTTGATCTTCGTGTTTGGCCGGTCTAGCCCCACCTGTGGGTAGTCGATAGGCTCGATGAAAATCCGATCCTCCAGCCGCAGTGTGTCGTTGTTCTCGTTCTGCCAGCGGATCAATTCATTGCCCCAGGTGGTGGCGATGTCATTGGCGAGGTTGGGGTCACTGTTGTCCACGGTCAGGGTGATGACGAAACTGGCCCCATCAGAGGCCACGCGCACGTCACTCAGCAGGTCGCCGGCGGTCATGTCCAGTTGCAGGTTATTGATGACCGCCTGCGCCCGAAGGCTGCTGTAAAGCCACTGCTGGTAGGTGGCCAGCAATTCCTTGGCCGCCTGAGCCTGGCCAAAGTCGGTGCGCGACGGTCGTACCAGCAGCCGTAGCGTTGACTGATAGACTGGCGTCTGCACCTTACTGAAGCCAAAGGCCGCCGCCGCCGTCAGCGCCATCAGCAGCAGGATGAGCCACCCCCGCTGGCGCAGGATGCGAAAGTAGTCGCTTAGTTGCATATGTCCTCTTCAGAAGCAATCATCCGCAGAATTTCGCGGATTACGCAGATTGGTCACGAAAAATCTGTGGATGCGGCGAAATCAGTGGATTTCCTCTCTTCATTCTTTGGGTATCTCCCCAACCACGGGCAGCCCCAGCCGCTCCAGTTCGGCGCGGTCGCGGACGGTAGGGTCTACGTAGTGGGCCAGCAGGGCCAGCCCCACGCCGACGGCCAGGGCCAGCACCACGCGCAGGGGTAGCTCAAGCTGGCTGCGGATGCCGGCGGCAAGCGGGTTGATCACCGGCTCGTCCAGTTGCGTCAGCGCCGCCGGCTGTCCGCCTAACTGGGGCAATGCCGCGGCGTTCTCCTCGGTCAGCACGGCGATGGCCCCGTCCATCATCTGCCGCAACGCCTCCGGGTCGCCAGCCGTCAGCGACAGGGTGAGCATGCTGCGGGCGTTGTCGGCGGCCAGCCCGCCCTGGATGACCCCAGCCGGCATGTTGATGCCCTGGGCCGCCAGCCGGGCGCTGACCGCCTCGGCGAAGCGCCCGCCGCGCACCCAGTCGGTCAGGCCGTTGACGACATATTCCGAAGTTAGCCAATTATAGTAGCGCTGCTCGTCGGTCAGGTCGCCCTCAACCGACGGCGGCTGGCCGACGATGAAGCGTACCCCGGCATTGTAGGCTGCCGGCGCGGGCCGGTAGGTCGCCAGCCCCAGACCCAACACGACTAGCGCGGGAAGGAGGACGAGTGGCCAGCGACGGCGGAGGATTTTCCAGTATTGGCGGAGTTCCATGCTTCGTACTTCCGCTCCACAAAGTCGGCGATGTGACGCTTGAACAGGGCGATGTCGTATTGTTCCGCATGGCGGCGAATGGCCGCGGGACTGACGGACAGCGGATCGAACGACTCGACCACCTCGATGATAGCAGCAACGGACTGCTCGGCAAACAGCGCCCCGGTGGCCGACGCGGCGTCCGGGCCGGTGATGACCGTCTCCAGCGCCCCGCCGGCGGCGTAAGCGATGACCGGCCGGCCGGCGGCGTTGGCCTGGAGGGGCGAGATGCCAAAGTCCTCTTCGCCCGGCCACATGAACGCCCGGCAGCGCGCCAACAAGTCGGGCAGGTCGGCGTCGGGCACGTAGCCCAGGAACTTCACCGTCGGCCCGGCCAGCGCTTCCAGGCGCTCGCGGTCGCGCCCGCTGCCGGCGATGACCAGAGGCCGGCCCATCGTGTTAAACGCCTCGATCAGCAGATCGAGCCGCCGGTAGGGGACAAGGCGGCCGACAAACAGGTAGTAATCGTCCACCCGGTTCGACGGCGCGAAGCGCCCCACGTCCACCGGTGGATAGATGATAGTCGCCTCGCGCCGGTAAACCTTGGCGATTCGCCGACGCACTTCATCCGATATGGCGATGAAATGGTCTACCCGGTCGGCAGCCAGACGATCCCATTGGCGCAGGAAGGTCAGGAAGGGGGCCAGTGACAGGCGCGTGGCCCGGCCCAGGCTCTCGCGCTCGGCATACTGGTGGTAGCGCCAGACGTAGCGCGTCGGCGTCAGGCAGTAGCAGACGTGCATCGTCTCCGGGCCGGTGATGACGCCGTGGCAGAAGCCGCTCTTGTTGCTCAACACCACGTCATAGCCGCGCAGATCGAATTGCTCGAAAGCGAAGGGGTAGAGTGGGAAGTAGAGTTGCTGTCTGCGGCGCGCGAGGGGCAGCCGGTCGATGAAGGCGGGCCGGATATCCCAGTCGCGCCAGTGGGCGGGCATGCGCTCGCGGTCATAGAGGGCGGTGTAGAGCGGCGCGTGGGGGTAGAGGGCCACCAGCGCCTCCAGTACATCCTCCGCGCCGCCAAGCTGGTTGAGCCAGTCGTGGATGAGGGCGATCATTGAGAGGGATTATAGCGCTGAGAAGAATAGAACGCAGATGAACGCCGATTGAAGACGCTTATTGGCGCTGATCGGTCATATACTCCGTCTGCCACCTGCGAAAATCAGCGCCCCCAGTCAGTGGAATCATCGAGCTGTTCTCCGCTACGTCGAATTGTGTAGAATCTCGGCGCTCAGCTATATTCGTCCTGGCTTAAACACAAATAGAGACCTTCTTAATGAACAAACCACTCTCTCCCTTCGCCCGCATCATCTTCTGGTTCGTCGCCGTCAACGCCCTCATCGGCGCGTCGTCGCTGTTGCTCTTCCCCACGCGCACGGCGACCTTGTTTTTCTGGGAGATTACGCCGCCCATCAACGCCGCCCTGTTTGGCGCGCTCTACCTGAGCGGGGCGTTCGTCGTCGGGCTGGTGACGGCGCGCGGGCAGTGGGAGCCGGCGCGCTTCCTCGTGCCTGTCCTCGTGACGGCCGGAGCGCTCATCAGCGGCGTGACGCTGCTGCACCTGGATCGCTTCACGCCGGGCATTCGCCTAGCCTACTGGCTGCTGGTCTACGTCGGCGCACCGCTGCTGGCGCTACTCATCTATGCCCGGCACGAACGGCCGCGTGCCAACTGGAGCGTTGATGAGCCGGTCAGGCCGCTGACGCGCGGCGTGGCGGTGGCCCTGGGCGGGCTGCTAGCCGTGCTGGGCCTGGTCGCCATCGCCTTCCCCGCTCCCGTAGTAGCGCGCTGGCCCTGGCCCACCAGCCCGCTCATGGTGCGCATCTTTGCCGCCTGGTTTGCCGCCTTCGGGGCCGGCCTGCTGTGGTTCCTGGTCGAGCGCGACTGGCGGCGCATCCGTCTGATCCCGATCATGATGACCGTTGCGTCGGCGCTGGACCTGCTGATGCTCTTCGTCCACCGCGGCGACGTCACCTCTACCGGGCTTAACTTGTGGCTGTTTGTCTTACACCTGGCGCTGTTTGGCGCGGTGGGGTTGCTCATGCATCGGTGGCAGCGACCCGGCAAGCTTTGATGCTGGCTAGAGGGCGTTCAAGAGAATGCGAATCCCTGACGGATCGGTCACCCACAGTTGCCCGTCCTCTCGCTCAAAGGCATGGCCGGCCTCTTCCAGACGCCCAGCAACGACCGCCACGGCATCCGCGTCCGGCAGCACGATCTCGTACCACAACAAGCGCGCCGCGTCGGCCGGCGCGGGCGGCAGACCGGCTCCGGCCCACGTGTTCGCGCCCAGGTGATGGTGATAGCCGTTGGCGGCCAGGAACGTGGCCGCCGCGCCGTAACGCACCATCAAATCGAAGCCCAGCGGCCCGGTATAGAACTGCTCCGTGGCGGCGATGCCGGCCACTTGTAGGTGGATGTGGCCCATCATCGTGCCCGCCGACAGCCCCGTCCAACGGCCGGCGTCGTCGCGCGCCTCGGCCAGTACGCCACCGAAGTCGAAGGGATCGACCGTCATCTTCAGCTGGCCGCCGGGATAGACCCACTCCGAGCGCGGCCGGTCGCGATAAATCTCAATGCCGTGCCCATCGGGGTCGGTCAGATAGATGGCCTCGCTGACAGCATGGTCGGCATAGCCGCCGACGGGAATCCGGGCGTCGAGCAGATGGCGCAGCGTCCGGCCCAGATGGCGGCGCGAGGGTAACAGCAGGGCGAAGTGGTACAGCCCCGTGGCCCGCGCTACCGGTCGCGCGCCCGGTTGCTCGCGCAGCAGCAAAAGCGTCCGCTCGCCCGCGCCCAGACGCGCCTCACTTCCTTCGCGGGCCAATAAGGCCAGCCCGATACCCTCGGTGTAATAGCGAACAGAGCGGTCCAGATCGGCGACCGACAGGGCGACGCGCCCCACGTGGGGCGGAGACATGGGAATCTCGGGTTGGGTCATGGATCGATTATACAGGGGAATGGGCCGTTAGTCGCCGGTGACCGGCGACCAACGACTAGCGACTTCTCATCTCTAGAGGTTAGGCAGCCGCCGCGACCATTTCGGTCTCGACTACCTTCACCAATTCCAGATCGATCTCGATATTGATCTGGTCGCTGACCAGCCAGCCGCCTGTCTCCAGAGCCACGTTCCACGTCAGGCCCCACTCCTTGCGGTTGATGGTTGTCTTAGCGGCAAAGCC
>NZ_JAYRVJ010000823.1:0-1794 GCF_041918635.1 Promineifilum sp. (SeqCode) | reverse complement strand
GCTCCGGCACTATCACGAGCAACTCGCCGCGCGCGGCGTCCGCGACTACCCGTGGACGCGACTGGTGGAGGATTACCGGCTGTCGGCGGCGATGGGCGTCTACGTTGCCACGGAGTGGTGTCGCGGCGGCATCGATTGGGAATGGCAGCACGTCTGGCTGCCCATGCTGCAGAAAACCCTGACTGCCTGCGACGATCTGAATTGCCGCGAACTCTGGGCCGGCTACTGAGTCCGGCTCAGATACGCCCACGCCCGCCGGTACTTTGCCAGCCGCCCCCAATCTTGCAATGTCATCTCCGCCGGCAGGCGGCGCACGTCCATGTTGTGGGCCAGATCGGCCAGCTTGACCGCCCGCGCCAGCGGGTTGCCGGCCAGCGCGGCGATGTAGTCGTCGTAGGCCGTGGCCGCCGTGTCGTGGGTCAGCAGCGCCAGCGCCTCCAGCACCGCCGCGCCGAATCCCGCCCGCGCCAGATCATCCAGCGTCACGGCGCTGTCCTCCACCACGTCGTGCAACACGGCGACGATGCGCTCCTCATCCGTGCGCATCTGGAGCATCAGCGTCAGCGGGTGCAGGATGTACGGCTGCCCCGCCTTGTCCGTCTCCCCGGCGTGGGCGTCGAGGGCGATGCGAATGGCGGTTTCCAATAGGGTGGTCATGGTCATTGGTCAGTAGGGGCAGACCTGCGTGTCTGCCCGAAGGCGCACCTGCGTATCTGTCGCAGGGCGCACACGCAGGTGCGCCCCTACTCCCTCACCTGCCCATCCCCATACCCAATCCACTTATACGTCGTCAGCGCCTCCAGCCCCATCGGGCCGCGAGCGTGGAGCTTTTGCGTGCTGACCGCCACTTCCGCCCCCAGGCCGAACTGCCCGCCGTCGTTGAAGCGTGTACTGGCGTTGACGAAGACGGCCGACGACGTGACCTCGTTCACGAAGCGCGTCGCGTTGGCCAGGTCGTTGGTCAGGATGGCGTCGGTGTGCTCCGTGCTGTGGGCCTGAATATGGTCAATGGCCTCGTCCAGCCCGCCGACGAGCTTCACCCCCAGGATGAGCGCCATCCACTCCGTGTCGAAGTCCTCCGGCCCGGCGGGAACGACGCGCGCCCCGCCGCTCGCCCCTTGCAGGAAGGGCAGCGCGTTCTCGGCCGCCCGCAGTTCCACGCCGCGGCCGGCCAGCCGGCGCGACACGGCCGGCAGCAGCCGCCCGGCCACAGCCGGATGCACGAGCAGCGTGTCCAGCGCGTTGCAGACGCTCGGCCGCTGTACCTTAGAATTCTCGATGATGTCCACCGCCCGCTCCAGGTCGGCGCTCTCGTCCACGTAGATGTGGCAGATGCCCAGCCCGCCGGTGATGACCGGGATGCGGCTCTGCTCGCGGCACAGCCGGTGCAGCGCCGCGCCGCCGCGAGGGATGATCATGTCCACGTACCGGTCGAGATGGAGCAGTTCCGCCACCAGGGCGCGGTCGGGGTCGGCGATGACCTGCACCGCCGCTTCCGGCAGCCCGCAGCGCGCCAGCGCCGCCTGGATGACGCCTACCAGCGCCAGATTCGTGCGCAGCGTCTCGCGCCCGCCGCGCAGGATGGCGGCGTTGCCCGTCTTCAGGCATAGCGCGGCAATGTCGATGGTGACGTTGGGCCGCGCCTCGTAGATCACGCCGATGACGCCGATGGGCGTCCGGCGGCGCACCAGGCGCATCCCGTTGGGCAGCAGCCGGCTCTCCAGCTCCTCGCCCACCGGGTCGGGCAGCTCGGCCACGCGGCGCGTGTCGGCGGCCAGAGCGCCGATGCGCCGC
>NZ_JAYRVJ010000822.1:0-3956 GCF_041918635.1 Promineifilum sp. (SeqCode) | reverse complement strand
GCGGTAGGCGCAGCCGCAATCGTCGCTCTCCTGCCCCACGCCCAGATCGTAGTTGCCCATGATCGTCGGGATGGCGCGGTCGCGAATGATCGCGGTCACCTCATCCGGCTGCGCGCCGTAGCCGACCAGGTCGCCCAGGCAGTAGCGGTTGGCCGCGCCGCGGGCGTCCATGTCAGCCAGTACAGCCGTCAGCGCCGGCAGGTTGGCGTGGATGTCGCCGAAAACGGTGATGTGTTCCATGCAACAATTACCTCTCTGCGTTATCTGCGAAATCTGCGGATTTTTCCTCTCCTCTCTCAGCCAACAGCGGCAGCAGGAAGTCCACCCGCCGCGCCAGTTCGTCAGCTGTTTGCCGGAAGGCCGCCAGTCGCTCCGCTTCCGACCCCTCGACCGCTGCCGGATCGCGGATGCTCCAGTGCGTCACTACCGTCCGGCGCGGAAATACCGGGCAGACCTCGCGCACCCGGTCGCACACGCTGATGACCCGGTCCCACGGCGCGCCGGCCACCGCGTCCAGCGCTTTCGAGTGGTGGCCGGTCAGATCGATACCCCGTTCGGCCATGACCTGAACGGCCAAGGGGTGCAGGCCGGCCGGCTCGCTGCCCGCGCTGGCAACGACGACGCGCGGGCCGGCGGCGTGGCGCAGCAGCGCTTCGGCCATCTGGGAACGGGCGCTGTTGTGGGTGCAGACGAAAAGCACGCGCGCCGTTTCCATGGTTGCGGTCGGGGCTGGCCATGCGGGGACGAACGCCAGCGCCGGGTGCAGCGCCCGCCCGCTCCGCGCGTACAGGTCGGCCAGCCGCGCCAGGTCGAGGCTGTAATACACGTCGCGGGCGTCGGCCGCGCTGCGTTGCTCGCGCACCAGGCCACCCTCGCGCAGTAGCCCCAGGTGATACGAGACGAGATTCTGTGGGCGCGCCAGGTGGGCGGCCAGTTCGCCCACGCGCCAATCGCTCTGGACGAGATCGACCAGCAGGCTCCAGCGCACGTCGTGGGCCAGGAGTCTAAAGAAATCAAGCGCCAGGTCAGTCATAAGGGAATGTATCTAGACGATTTGCATCAATATAAATTGTTTTATATCACCGAGCGGCGTATCAGGCAAGTTGAAAGATTGGGACGCTGACGAACGCAGCTGCGGCGCTGATTCAGGCCGTCGATAGCGAAACAGTAGTATCAGCCTCCTATTCCCATCCACTGGCAACTGCGGTATATTCAGATTCTGCCGCCGGCCGCTGGCCTGGTGAGCCTACTCAGACCTCACGAGAGAGCATCCATGCCTTCAACTCCCAAGGCGCACTCGCGCCCCGATTTTCCGACAAGACGGCTGCTTATCCTGCTGCTGGCCGCCCTGACCCTGTTCGGCCATGCCGCCGCGCGGGCTGGTGACGATCCCCGTATCGGGGCGCGCCCCGCCCTGCCGACCAACCAGATCATCGTGCAGTTCAACGCCGCGGCCGACCCCGCGCGCCTCTCGACCGCCGCCCAGGCCCGGCAGGGGGCGCGTTTGAGCGCCGCTGCCGGCGTCCCGCTGACCTTCGTCCGGCCCATGTCCGGCAATGCCTACGTCTACCGGCTGCCGGAGGCGGTGAGCGCGGCGCGGGCGTCGGCCCTCAGCCGGGCGCTGGCCGATCTGCCGGAGGTGGCCTACGCTGAGCCGGACGCCATCATGCGGCTCGTCAGCCGTCCCTCGGCCCCCGCCCGCAGCGCGGCCCAGACGCCCAACGACGCCGCCTTCGCCGACCAGTGGCACTACCGCTACACGCCAGGTGCAGAGGAAGGGCTGAACCTGCCCGCGGCCTGGGACATTACCACCGGCTCGGCCGGCGTGATTGTGGCCGTCATCGACACGGGCATCCGGCCGCACGCCGACCTGGCCGGGCGCACTGTCCCCGGCTATGATTTCATCTCCAATAGCGCTGTCGCTAACGATGGCAGCGGCCGAGACGCCGACCCCTCCGACCCCGGCGACTGGATCACGTGGGGCGATAACTGCGGTTTTCCCTACCCCAGCTCCTGGCACGGCACGCACGTCGCCGGAACCATCGGCGCGGCTTCTAACAACGGCTCCGGCGTGGCCGGGGTCAACTGGCAGGCGCGCATTCTGCCGGTGCGCGTGTTGGGCAAGTGCGGCGGCTCCTCGTCCGACATCGTGGACGCCATTCGCTGGGCGGCCGGTCTGCCCGTGCCCGGCGCGCCCCCCAACCCCAACCCGGCCCGAGTCATCAACCTCAGTCTCGGCGGCTCGGGCTCGTGCCCAACCAGCTTCCAGAACGCCTTCAACGAGGCCGCCGCCGCCGGCACGGTCGCTATCGTCGCCGCCGGCAACGAGAGCAGCAACGCCGGCAACTACGCGCCGGGCAACTGCGCCGGCGTCGTCAACGTGGCGGCCACGTCGCGCGCCGGCAACCTGGCCTGGTACAGCAACTTCGGCGAGGCGATTGACGTCAGCGCGCCGGGCGGCGAGACGGATCTCAATGGCGCCGACGGCGTGCTGTCCACACTCAATGACGGGGAGACGACACCCGGCAACGACATCCTGGCTTACTACCAGGGAACCAGCATGGCCGCGCCCCACGTGGCCGGGCTGGCGTCGCTGTTGTTGGGCCAGCAGCCCGACCTGACGCCGGCCGAGATGTCGAACATCCTGCGGACGACAGCGCGCGCCTTCCCGGCGGGCAGTGATTGCGACATGACCTGGTGCGGCGCGGGCATCGCGGACGCCTACGCCGCGTTGAGCGGGCTAGACCTCGGGCCGGCCGCGCCGGCGCTCGTCGCCCCGCCCGACGGCTACGTCTCGGCCGACGGCCAGCCGGCCTTCATGTGGACAGCCGTGGCCGAGGCCATTGGCTACGATATACAGGTGGCCGGCAACGCCGCCTTCAACGCGCCGCTGGCCGTGGCAGTCAACGTCGCCGCCACGACCTACACGCCAACCGCGCCGCTGGCCGACGGGGCGTACTGGTGGCGCGTCCGCTCAGTGGGCGCGGGCGATCTGGCCGGCGGCTGGAGCGAGGTGAGGACGTTCACGATAGACGTGGCCGGGGCATGCGTGGCCCCGGCGGCCATTACCCTGTTCGCCCCGGCCAACGGCGCGGTTACCGGCGACCTGACACCCGGATTCTCCTGGCTGGCCGACATCCACGCGACGCAGTACGAGATTCGCATCGACAACAACGCCAACATGGGCAGCCCGGAGATCGCGGATTTGACGAGCTCGGGTTACTATGCGCCGGGCGCGGCGCTGGCTAACGGGACGTACTATTGGGCGGTGCGCGGCCTGCGCCAGATCGGGGAGTGCGACGAGGTGGGGCCGTGGAGCGTGGTGAGGCAGGTGACGATCGACGACTCCCTGCCGCCCGGCTATGACCTGTACTTTCCGCTACTTGTCAAATAAACGACTACGGACTCACACGGACGATACGGATTCTTATCCGTATCGTCCGTCTAAATCCGTAGCCATTCTTCTTTCACAACGCCAGAATGATCCCGGCGACGGTGAAGTAGATGAACAGCCCCGTCGCGTCCACCAGGGTGCTCATGGCCGGGCCGGAGACGACGGTCGGGTCGATGCGCAGCCGGTTGGCGATGATCGGCAGCACCGAACCCAGGATGTTGGCCCAGATGACAATGGCGCAAATGGACACGGCGACGGTCACGGCCACGGCTGTGCCCGTGTCCCACATCAGGGCGCGGGTGTAGGCGACGATACCCATGATCACTCCCAGCATCACGCCGACGATCAGTTCGTGCAGCAGCGGCTTGAGCAGGCCGCGCTTGTCCAAATCCTCCACGGCCAGGGCGCGAATGATGGTGCTGGTAGTCTGCGATCCGGCGTTACCGCCCGTGCCGATCAATAACGGGATGAAAAAGGCCAAGGAGACGACGGCCGCCATCTGCTCTTCGAAGTGGCGCAGCACACTGCCGGTCAACGTCTCCGTGACGAACAGCAACAACAG
>NZ_JAYRVJ010000821.1:0-2369 GCF_041918635.1 Promineifilum sp. (SeqCode) | reverse complement strand
GGTTTGACTACTTCACGGGCTACGTAACCCTGTAATTCATCGTAGTTCAACTCAGCCATCACTATGTGCACTCGAATCGTCTACCAGGCTAAAAAGGCTCCTCTGCCCATAGCCGGGTAATTTCCTGCAAGCCTCTTCGACATTCGTCACAGCCAGACGGTAATACTCTTCCAGCAATTCAATGCCGATTGAACTACGCCTCAACTGTGAGGCTGCAACGCACGCTGTGCCTTGCCCCATGAACGGGTCGAGCACAACGTCACCCTCTTTCGTAAACAGCTTGATGAACCATGTAGGAAGCTCCAGCGGAAACGTTGCGCTATGGTTCTTGTTGCTGGTCTCGGTAGCCATGTGCAACACATTGCTGGGATACGCCATGTCCCGCCCTACCCACTTAGACACATTCTTGCCAAAACCGCTTCCCACTCTTGAGTTGTCTCGTCGCTTGTCGGTTTCACTAAGGTTGCGTAAGCGGGATTCCGCCCACTTGCCCATCGGCACCATCACTGCTTCCTGGTACATGGCGAAACGTTTCTGCTTATTGAACTGCAATATCCTCTCCCAATTATCACGGAAGCGATTCGGCCACTTGCCGGGGTGCGAGTTCTTCTTGTGCCACATGAACTCCTCCGTCCATAGCCAGCCTAGTTCGCGCATCCGCATAATAAGTTGCAGCACGTAGGTGTGGCGTTCGCCCTCTACCACTTTCTCCTTAATGTTGAGGATGAATGTGCCTGTTGGCTTGAGCACACGCAGAAGTTCAGCGCCTATAGGCGTGAACCATTCAACGTAATGGTCAGGGTGTATTCCCCCATAGGTGGTCTTTCGTTGATCCGCGTAAGGCGGCGAAGTGACTACCAAATCAACGCAATTGTCCGGGATTTCTTTGAGCACATCCACACAATCGCCAAGCCACAGCGTTGAGGAGAAACTGCCACCCATAATCTCCGATTTCATAACCTGGATTATACTTTCGTCGGCCGTAGTAACAACGGTTGCTGGTACGACATAGAAGTACCAGAACGACAGCCGCTTGCTCTTTACACAGCCGCCCCACCCCGCTACACTACCGGGTCTCTGGGCGACCGGCCTGGAGATAGCCCTCTACCCACTGCCGCCCGCATCGAGACCGGGCCAAACACAACGCGCCGGGCGAACCGGCGTGCTATCACTGCCATGATCCTAATCGGACGCATTGAACGCCGCCTCGCCCTCCCCGGCGACGACGAGACGGTGCGCAAGCGCAAGGTCGTCGCCTTCTTCGCCGGGCTGGCCGGGGTCAACACGGCGCTGCTCTTCGCCGTGCTCTACTTTATCGGCGGCGCGCCGCTGCTGGGCTGGCTCTACGTCCTCACCGTCCTCCTGACCGGCGCGACCCTGTCCTATCTGCTGCTCCGGCCGCGGGCCTACTACGCCTGCGTGTTGATTACGGCCCTCTACGTCACCATCCACCCGTGGATCGTCGGCCTGGCCTCCGGCGGCTTCCGGTCGGGGCTGCTGCCCATGCTGTGGGCGCTGGTCGGGCCGGGGGCCAGTCTGCTGCTCATCGGCATTCGCCCGGCGCTGATCAACGCCGCCATCTACATCGTCCTGGCCGTCGTTTCCGTGGCTCTCGATCCGCTGGTCGCCGCCAACGCGCCGGACTTGCCCCAATGGATCCGGCTGTTCGCCAGCCTGCTCAGCGCCCTCGTGCCGGGCATGATGGTGCTGTTCATCAGCCTGTTCCTCTTTCGCCAGGTGGAGCGAGCGCGCCTCCAGGCTGACCGGCTGCTGCTCAACGTCTTGCCCGGGCCGGTGGCCGACCGGCTGCGGGCCGGCCCGGTCACCATCGCCGACGGCTACAGCGACGTGACGGTGCTGTTCGCCGACATCGTGGATTTCACGCGCATGAGCGCCACAGCCGACGCCGGCGAGGTGGTCTCGCTGCTCAACGCCATCTTCTCCGACTTCGACCAGCTGGCCGACCGCCACGGCCTGGAGAAGATCAAGACCATCGGCGACGCCTACATGGTCGTCGGCGGCCTGCCGGAGCCGCGGCCCGACCACACCGAGGCGGTGGCCGCCTTCGCCGTGGACATGCTGGACGTGCTGGAGCGCCACCGCTCGTGGAACGGGGAGCGCATCTGTGTGCGCATCGGCATCCACACCGGCCCCACCGTGGCCGGGGTCATCGGCCGGCGCAAGTTCATCTACGACCTGTGGGGCGACACGGTCAACACCGCCAGCCGCATGGAGTCCTATGGGCTGGCGAACGTCATCCAGGTGACGGCCGCCGTACGCGACAAGCTGGCCGGCCGCTACACCTTCGAGGAGCGCGGGCCATTTCCGGTGAAGGGCAAGGGGGAGATGACGACCTACTTGTTGCGACC
>NZ_JAYRVJ010000820.1:0-2629 GCF_041918635.1 Promineifilum sp. (SeqCode) | reverse complement strand
GCGCTGATGGACATCGCCGTGGGGGGCAAGACGCCGCTCTCGGCCGGTCTCTACCTCGCCTATCAGGTCTTCCGTCAGGAAGCCTATAGCCACCCCGACGTGCTGCCGCTGATGCTCCTGCTCACCGACGGCGCGGGCAACGTCAGCATGACCGACCTGCCGCCCCAGGAAGAGGCGCGCAAGATCGCCGAACTGATTGCCGAAACCGATGTGCGCTCGGTGGTCATCAACATGGAGCACGCCGCCTTCGACCAGGGCCTCGCGCGCCTACTGGCCGAATGGCTCGGCGCGCCCTGCCACACCCTCGAAGACCTGCGGGCGGATACGTTGTATCGGACGGTACTGGATCAGTTAGGGACCGGCGGTTAGGGGCTAGGGGTTAGGTTCTAGGGAAGAGCGCTCTTCCCTGGAACCTAACCCCTAGCCCCTAGTCCTTAGCGATTGAAGTTCATGGGCATAATGATGTGCACAAAGTCATTGTCGCCCACCGGTTTCAGCACCCCCGGCTCGTTGGGACTGGTCGTCTCCAGGGCCACCTGAGGCGTGTCGATGACGCCAAGGGCGTCGGCCATGAACTTGACGTTGAAGGCGATTTCGACCGGCATGCCATCGACGTTGGCGTCAACCTGAGCCACGTTATCGCCCGTCTCCTTGCTGTTGGCGGCCACGGTGGCGAAGGCGGGCGAGAGACCGTCGCCCGGCTCCACCGATACCCGCGCCGTGTTACTCGACTCGCGGGCGAAGATGTCGGCCGTGCGGCACGCCTTGGTGAACTCGGCCGTGTTCAGGACAGTCCGCGTCGTGTGCCGTTGGGGGATGATGGGAGCGTAGTCCGGGAACTTGCCGTCGATAAGTTGTGAAACGAGCAGGGTGTTGTCCAGGTCGAAGATGATCTGGTTGCGCCCGCTGGGCATGGAGATGTAGACCGCCTCCAGGTCGTCGCTGATGATGCGGGCGACCTCGTGCAGCGCGCGGGCGGGGATGATGACGTTGAATGGCTTCTCCACGTAGCCGGCGATGTGGGCCGAGCGGACGGAGAGGCGGAAGCCGTCGGTCGCGGCCATGATGATCCGGCTGCCCTCAAAGGTGGTGGAGACGCCGGTCAGCGATGGACGCGAATCGTCTGTGGCCGCGGCGAAGGCTACCTGAGAGATGACCTGCTTGAGCACGGCCGGCTCCATGCGGATGCGGTTTTCCTGATCGGGATCAGGGATGACCGGGAACTCGTTGGCGTTGATACCCTTAACGTTGGCCTGTATCTTGCCGCAAGAGACGTGAAGCGTCTCGGTCGTCTTATTGAGCGTCAGGTCAACGCGGTCCTGCGGGAAGGTGTTGATCAACTCGCTGAAGGTGCGCGCCGGCACGGTCGTAGCGCCCGCTTCCTGCACGGTGGCGCCAATCCAGCAGGTAATGACGATCTCAAGATTAGTGGCCGACAGCTTCAAGCGGCCGTTGTCCACCGCCAGCAGCACGTTGCCCAGTACCGGCAGCGTCGAGCGGGGGCTGACGGCGCGGCCGACGATACTCAGTCCTTTGGCGAGGTTGTCTTGCAGGCAGGAAATCTTCATGGGCGCACTCTCCAAACAATTGTTGTAGTATCCCGCATGTTATTCCTCAGTATACCCCGACTGCCCCCATTTGGCAAGTTTAGGGGTTAGGTTCTAGGGGCTAGGTTCTAGGGAACAACGCTCTTCCCTAGAACCTAGCTCCTAGCCCCTACTCCGGATGTGGTAGAGGACAACGGCCAGCGCCACGTGGACGTTGAGGGACAAGCCCTTGCCGTACATAGGCAGGAAAACGGCCGCGTCACAGGCGGCCAGAGTGGCTTTGGTTACGCCGTGGTCTTCGTGGCCGACGACCAGGCAGCACTTCGAGGCGTAGTCGAACTGATGGTAGGGCGTGGCATCGTCGGTCAACTCGATGGCGACAATCTGGTAGCCGCGCTCTTTCAGCCCGCCGATGGCCGCCAGTGGATCAGCCTCATAGCGCCAGGGCAGGCGCAGACTCTTGAATCGCCCTACCTTGTCAATGGTGGCGTTGGGCGGCGTGGGGGTGATGCCCGTCAGCACCAACTCGCTGACGCCCGCGCCGTCGGCCAGTCGGAAGATGGAGCCGACGTTGGCCGGGTATTCCACGCTCTGGAGCAGAGCCACCAGATCGTGTGGGGGCGGGTGGGCGCGCCGGTAGTCGCGCACGAAGCGTTTGAGATCAGTACCAATGAGTGGGCGCATCATAAATAGAAACCGGGTTTCTTCTGAGAAACCCGGTTTCTAATTGTCTAGTCTTTAGCCACAATCGGCAAACTGATCAGCCGTGGCGGCGGCTCGACGTTGAGCCACAGCGGAACCGTCCGCCGGACGACGTTGCCGCGCATCAACCCGGCTACGGTGGCCGCGGCTTCGACTTGTCCGGCGCGCGAGGCGGCGGTCGCATCGACGGTGATCGTCACGTCCTGGCTGCCGGCCAGTGTGCCCGACCAGGTGACGGTGCGGGTGGCAAGGTTGTAGAGGGCATGGCCCTGGCTGGCGCTCACTGAGGCGATATCCACCACCAGGCCGGGCGGCACGTTGATGGCTATGTCCACCACCTCGCTATCGGTGCTGCCGTTCCAGGCCCACAGACTGAGCGT
>NZ_JAYRVJ010000819.1:0-12384 GCF_041918635.1 Promineifilum sp. (SeqCode) | reverse complement strand
TGGCCCCATAGATGATGCCGATGATCGCCAGCACGGCGATGATCGGCGCGTAGCGATAGGCGGCCTCCGGGAAGAGCGGCAGATTGAAGCGGATCAGGCCGTAGGTTCCCATCTTCAGCAGGACGCCGGCCAGGATGATCGAGCCGGCCGTCGGCGCTTCGGTATGGGCGTCGGGCAGCCAGGAGTGGAACGGGAACAGCGGCACTTTCACGGCGAAGGCCAGGAAGAAGCCGATGAACAGCAGGTTCTGGGCTCCGGCGAAGGCCGCCCGCCCGGCGATCAGGTCGGGCAGGGCGAACGTGCCGTTGCTGATGCCCATGTAGAGGATGGCCAGCAGCATCAGCAGCGAGGCGGCCATCGTGTACAGGAAGAACTTGATCGAGGCGTAGACCCGCCGCCCGCCGCCCCAGATGCCGATCAGGAAGTACATCGGCACCAGGGTGAACTCCCAGAAGATGTAGAACAGGAACAGATCCTGGGCCATGAAGACGCCGAGCATGCCCATCTCCAGCAGCAGGGTGAAGATGTAGAACTGCTTCACCTGCGTCTGGATGGCGTTCCAGGCTGAGGCGATGGCCAGCATGGAGATGAACGAGGTCAGCAGCACCATGAGGATGCTCAGCCCGTCCACGGCCAGGAAGTACTGGATGCCCCACGAGGGAATCCAGTTCACCCGGTCGATGAGCTGCAAGCCCGGCTCGGCCGGATTGAAGCGCAGCAGGATGAGCAGCGTCCCCAGAAAGGTGACGACCGAGGTGGCGACGGCGATGCCCCGGACAAGGTTGTCGGAGCCGCGCCTGGGCGGGTTCGTCAGCAAAATCGCCACGACGCCCACCAGGGGCAGGAAGGTGACTATTGTGAGCAACCAGTTCATAGCTTCTCCAGGGAACTTCTTGTTCCTCTCCTATGATTCCGAAGGGAAGCAGGGGTGCGGGGGAGCAGGGGAGCAGGGGTGATTAGAACCCGCTACCTGCCACTTGCCACTTGCCACCTGCCACATCATATCTTTGCGTCCTTGGCGCGCTTTGCGTTCTTTGCGTGAGATCTGCTAACCCGCCATTAGAAGGAAGTAGACCAGCAACCCGACCGCGCCGAGCAGGACGGCCAGGGCATAGGTGCGCGCGTAACCCGTCTGGGTCAACCGCAGCGCGCCGGCAATGCGCCGCGTGGCCGAGCCGGCCCCGTTCACCAGCCCGTCCACGCCCTGCGCGTCGAGGACGTGGGCCAGGAAGTCGGCGCCGGTGACGAAGATGTCGCGGATGACGCGGTCATGGATGAAGTCGTGCCAGAATTCCCAATCCACCTTGTCGGCCAGCCAGGCGGCGAAGCGGTTGAAGAGCGGCACAAAGCCCCGCATGTAGAGCGTGTTGAGCGGCAGGACGCTCCACCACCAGATGGGCGTGCGCGCCAGCCGGTCAGGCTCGCGGTAGTCGCGCGGCCGGCCGCGGTAGACCAGGTAACCCAGGATCAGGCCGCCCACCGCCGCCAGCGTCGAGATGCCCGCCACCAGCAGCGACAGGTAGACCGGCGTCTTGGGCATGGACAGGATGCCCTCGGCCGTCAACTCGAAGGAAGCGATGGAGTGCTCCAACCACTGCTCCAGCATCAGGAAGATGCCGGCGGCGTGGTCGTGGTTGGCCTCGGCCATGGCCGGCGTCAGGTAGGGCAGGTTGAGCAGCCCGCCGAGAACGGTCAGCACGGCCAGCACGATGAGCGGCGTCGTCATGAGGCGCGGGCTTTCGGCGGCGTGCTCGGCCGCCGCGTGGCGCGGCCGGCCGAAGAAGACCATGATGAGCTGGCGGGCGACGTAGAAGGCCGTGCCCAGTGCGGCGATGACCAGGATGATGAAGATGGGCGTCGAGTAGGTCGCGTCGTGGAGCAGAATCTCGTCCTTCGACCAGAAGCCGGCCAGCGGCAGGATGCCGGCCAGCGCCAGCGAGCCGATCAGATAGACGATGAACGTCGTCGGCATGCGGTGGCGCAGCCCGCCCATGTAGCGCATGTCCTGGGGATCAAACCCATCGTCGTCAGCATTGCCATGCACCTGATTCGCGTCCGCCTCGGCCGACAGGTGCGCCGCGCCATGCCCGCTCCCGCTGGCCGCGTGGCTGCTCCCCTGCTCCCCCGCTCCCCCGCTCCCCTGCGCCCCATGCGCTCCATGCCCCGCATGCGCGAGGTGATGATGCCCATGCTCCATCCCATGAATGACAGAGCCGGAGCCGAGGAAGAGCAGCGCCTTGAAGAAGGCGTGGGTGACCAGGTGGAACATGGCCGCGACGTAGGCCCCCGTGCCGGCGGCGGCGACCATGAAGCCGAGCTGGCTGACCGTGGAGTAGGCCAGCACCTTCTTGATGTCGTTCTGGCTAAAGGCGATCAGCCCGGCAAAGAGGGCGGTCAGCGCCCCGATCCAGGCCACCAGGTCGGGCGTGGAGATGAGGCCGAAGATCAGCGCGCCGCTGTCGCGGACGATCTCGTAGAGGACGTTGCTGCGCACCAGCAGGTAGACGCCGGCGGTGACCATCGTCGCCGCATGGATGAGCGCGGAGACGGGCGTTGGGCCGGCCATGGCGTCGGGCAGCCAGGTGTAGAGGGGGATTTGCGCCGACTTGCCGGCGACGCCGAGCAGGAAGAGGGCCGTCACAGCCGTCAGCACCGTCGTGATGGGCAGGCTCATGCCGCCGAACAGAACGACGCGGTTCTCCTGGTAGAACTGGGTTGCGCTCGTGAAGACGGCCTCGTAGTCCAGCGAGCCGAACGTCCAGAACAGCAGGATCATGGCCAGGATGACGCCGAAGTCGCCGATGCGGTTCATCACCATCGCTTTCCGGCCGGCGTTGGCGTTGGCGGGCACGCCGTCCTTGTCCAGCCGCGCCCACCAGAAGCTGATGAGCAGGTAGGAGCACAGGCCCACGCCCTCCCAGCCGACGAACATCACCAGGTAGTTGCTGCCGCTCACCAGGATGAGCATGAAGAAGATGAACAGGTTCAGGTAGGTGAAGAAGCGGCTGAAGTCGGGGTCGCCGTGCATGTAGCCGATGGCGTAGATGTGGATGAGCGCGCCGACGCCGGTGACGACGAGCATCATGGTCACCGAGAGCGTGTCGATCCGCAAGGCCCAGTTGACCAGGAAGTTGGCCGACGGGATATTGATCCAGGTGAACAGCGGCGTGATGACGGGGTGGAACTCGTGGGCCAGCAGGCTGAGGAACAGCGTCAGCGAGACGACGAACGCGCCGATGGTCATCAGGCTGGCCAGCCAGCCGGTCAGGCGCTCGCCGTTGGCCGGGTTGGCCTCGACAAAGCGCCGGCCGAACAGACCGTTCAGCAGCAGGCCGATGACTGGAAGGATCAGTATGAGTGGAGCGAGAGCGAATGTATTCATAGAAGCTCCCTAGACCTCTGAGGTCGGCGATAGGAATCGCTGGCAAACCTCAGAGGTCTGGCGCTATCCCTTCAGCAAGTTAATCTCGTCAATATTGATGCTCTTCTTCGTGCGGAAGATGGCGACGATCAGGGCCAGGCCGACGGCGACCTCGGCCGCGGCCACGGTGATGACGAAGAAGACCAGCACCTGCCCGTCCAGGCTGCCCAGATGGCGGGCGAAGGCGACGAAGAGCAGGTTGGCGCTGTTGAGCATCAACTCGACCGACATGAACAGGATGATGGCGTTGCGGCGCAGCAGCACGCCCAGCGCGCCGATGACGAACAGGATGCCGCTCAGGGCAATGTACCAGTTGATGTTGACCACGCTAGGCATTGTCCGCACCTCGCTCTCGTTTCTTGGTGTGGCCGAAGATGACCACGCCGATGATGGCCGCCAGCAGCAGCACGCCCGTCACCTGGAAGGGCAGCACGTAGGACTGGAAGAGGGTCATCCCCAGCGCTTGCGGGCTGGCGTCGATGGTCTGGCCGGCCACCAGCCCCTCGCCGCCCGGCCCCTGGATGAGCAGGTAGCCGAAGACGCCGATGAGCACCAGGGCCAGAAAGACGGCGGCGTAGCGGTGGAAGCGCTCCGTACCGCGGATGTCGTCGGCCGCGCCGCGCAGCCGCTCCGCCCCCAGCAGCATGATGACGAACAGGAAAAGGACGACGATGGCCCCGGCGTAGACGGTGATCTGCACCAGGGCGATGAAGGGGGCGTTCAGCAGCAGGTAGAAGACGGCCACCGTCATGAAGTTGAGCACCAGGTACAGGGCGCTGTGGATGGCGTTGCGGCTGAGCAGCATCCCCAACGCCGCGGCCACGGCGACGGCTGCCAGGAGGAGAAATAGGATCGGGTGAATCATAGAAGCCGCCTTAGACTTATCCGCAGATTACGCAGATTTCGCAGATTCAAAGAAGTTGGTTGCTTCACTTTGCGTTCTTTGCCTCTTTGCGTTCTTTGCGTGAGCTCTTATCTTGGGTTCTCCATGTCCGGAATGGAGCGATCATACGTCCCCGGCCGGGAGACTTGCGGCGTGGGGATACCCTGCTCCGGCACGACGGTCAGCAACATCTCCTTGGTGTAGATGGAGCTGGCCCGGTCGTAGAAGCTGAGCTCGTACTTGTCTTCCAGGACGATGGCTTGCGTCGGGCAGGCATCTTCGCAGTAGCCGCAGAAGATGCAGCGCATCATGTTGATCTCGTAGACACTGGCGTAGCGTTCGCCGGGGGAGTAGCGCTCCTCGTTGGTGTTCTCGGCCGCCTCGACGAAGATGGCGTCGGCCGGGCAGGCGGCGGCGCACAGCGAGCAGCCGATGCACTTCTCCAGCCCGTTGTCGTACCGTTTGAGCTCGTGCCGCCCCTTGAAGCGATAGCGCACCGGCCGCTCGACCTCCGGGTACTGGATGGTCACTGGCGGCATGAACAGATGCTTGAGGGTGGTGCCCATGCCTTTGAGAATTTCACCGATCATATAAGTCTCCCGTGTAGTTGCCAGTTGTCAGTTAGCAGTTGTCAGTTAGCAGTTGTCAGTTAACAGTTGTCAGTTAACAGCACGGCTCTCTTCTTACTACTTACCTCTTACTGACAACTGACAACTAACAACTGACAACTAACAACTAACAACTATCCTATAAAGAACCGCCGCACCGACTCCAGCAGCGGCGCCAGCGTGCCCTCTTCGGCCATGACGATCAGGATGGCGGTGATGATGAAGTTGAGCACGGCGATGGGCAGCAGCGCCTTCCAGCCGAAACCCATCAGCTGGTCGTAGCGCAGGCGCGGCAGGGTGGCGCGAATCCAGATCATCAGGCACAGGCTGAGCACGATCTTGCCGATGATGTAAATGAAGCCCAGCCACGGCAGTTGATCCACGAACGGGCCGCGATAGCCGCCCAGGAAGAACGTGGCGAAGATGGCGCTGAGCGAGATCATCTTCATGTACTCGGCCATGAAGAACATGCCGAAGCGCATGCTGCCGTACTCGACGTTGAAGCCGGCCGACAGCTCCTGCTCCGCCTCCAGCAGGTCGAACGGGGCGCGCTGCAACTCGGCCAGCGAGGCGATGTAGAAGACCAGCGCCGCCAGCGGCTGGATGAAGATGTACCAGACCGGCCGCTGCGCCTCCACGATCTGCCCCAGGTCCATCGAGTTAGCCATCATGATGGGGATGAGGACGATGATGCCCAGGGCCAGCTCGTAGCTGATCATCTGGGCCGAGGCGCGGATGCCGCCCAGAATGGCGTACTTGCTGTTGGAGGCCCAGCCGGCCAGCACGACGCCGTAGACGCCGATGGAGGTGATGGCCAGAATGAACAGCACGCCGACGTTGATGCCGGGGGCGATGGCGAAGTAGGGCTGGAACTTCCACGGGCCGAGGCGGAAGGCCGGGGCCCAGGGGATGACGGCCAGGATGAGAATGGCCGGGATGACGGCCAGCATGGGGGCCAGGTTGTAGATGACCCGATCCACCTTGGCCGGGGTGGGGTCTTCCTTGAAGAACAGCTTCACGGCGTCGGCCGCCGGCTGCAGGAAGCCGCCCAGCAGCCGCTTCTCCTTGCCGCGCCAGGGGATGGGCAGGTAGCCCGCCCGGTTGGGGCCGACGCGGTGCTGAAGCCGGGCCAGCAGCTTGCGCTCCAGCAGCGTGGTGTAGGCGAAGCCGGTGATGACGGCAAAGCTGATGATGAAGCCGATGATCAACGCGCGTATGGCGATTGCACCTGGAGTCATAGGTTACTCCCTTTCGATGGACAATGAATTAACCACGGATGAAGACGGATTAGACGGATGAACACGGATAGAAAAGTGTTTTAGATTCAATCCGTCCTTCATCCGTCTTATCCATGAAAATCCGTGTTTCATTTATTAACCCGCCACCGGCTCGGCCGCCGGCCGGCGCACGAGGGCCGAGGCGGCGACGCCCGGCCCGCGGCCAAACCCGCTCAGCAGCGCCAGCCCGGCCGGGGCGCGCTCGCTGTCGATGACGGCCGCGGCGGCGATCTCATCGCCGTCCAGGTTGACCGACAGCGCGTCGCCGTGCGTCACGCCCAGCGCCGCCGCGTCGGCCTCGTTCAGGAAGAGCGCCGGCCGGGCCAGCCGGTCATGCAGCAGTTCAGTCAGGTTGATGAGCGTGCCCGGCGTGTAGAGGGCCGGGACGCGCAGCACGTCGATGGCCCCCACGCGAGGCAGCGCCGCCGCCCGCGTCTCGCCCGGCAGGTCGTAGGCCGGCGGGGCGCTCATCTCGGCCGCGGCGGCCCACTGCTGGCCGAGGCCCTGGTGGTTGTCGTAGGCCGTGCCGCCGTAGTAGAGGTCGCGGCCGCCGACTACGGGCCACTGCGGCTCGACGTGGGCCAGCGTGCGGTAGTCCATGTCCTTGTACTGGGGCACGGCGCGGGCGATCTCGCGGAAGACGAGGCTGGCGGCGAAGGGGGGCTTGCCCAGCCCGACGCGCTCGCCGAGTTGGGCCAGGATTTGCCAGTCGGCCCGCGCGTCGCCCATGGTGGGGATGGCCGGATAGTAGCGCTGGACGCGCCGCTCGCCGCTGGTGAAGGTTCCCTCGCGCTCGGCCCAACTCTGGGCGGGCAGCACCACGTCGGCCAGCGCCGCCGTGGGGGTCAGGAACAACTCCTGCACCACCAGGAAGTCGAGCCGGCCGCGGCCGTCCATCAGCCCGTCGCCGACCGGGTCCGCGCCCAGGACGTAGAGGGCGCGGGCGCTGCCATCGGCCGCCGCGGCGTAGATGTCGGCGGCGGCGCGGCCGGGGGCGGCGGCCGGCGCGTAGCCGGGGCCGAAGGCGGGATGGATGCCCATGTCCCACGCGCCCTGGGTGTTGGCGTGGCCCCAGACGGGGACGAGGCCGTTGTTGGCGCGCCCGGCGCGGGGGGCGGCCTCGTCGCCGCGCTTCAGCAACAGCAGGTTAGCCAGGACGCGGGCCAGGGTGTCCGTCTCGTCGGGCAGCAGCCCATCGGCGCCGTAGAAGATGACCAGGTTGTTGGCCTCCATCAGCGCGTTGGCGATGGCGGCGTTGGGGTCTTCCACCTGGTCGCCGGTGTCGACGTGGGCCAGGGCCAGCAGCTCACGGGCGGCGGCCAGCGCCCCACCCGGCGCGACGCGCCAGACGTGGCGGGCGAACTTGTCCAGGCGGACCGGCCGGGCGTTGAGGGTGATGAGCGTCGCGCCGCGCTGGGCGGCCTGCTTGACGCGCAGCCACCAGACGGGGGCCTCTTCGTGCAGGTCGGCGGCCACCACGAGGATGGCGTCGCCCTTACCCAGGTCGAGCAGGTTGCTACCGCGGCTGAGGCCGACCGCGGCGACCACGTCGCCGCCGGCCAGCCGCCGCGCGGCCAGGTCTACGTCGCTGCTGCCCAACCCCTGCCGCAGCAGGCGCTGGAAGAGGAAGTAATCCTCGTTGCTCAGCCGCTCGCCGGCCACGCCGGCCACGGCTCCCTTGTGCTGCTGGAGCCGGCCGGCCACGATGTCGAGCGCCTCGTCCCAGGGCACAGGCTCCAGCGCGCCGTTGCGCCGCACCAGGGGCTGCGTCAGCCGCTCGTGGGCGTCGGCGAAGTGGTGGACGTAGCGCCCTTTGTCGCAGATCCAGATCTCGTTGACCGCCTCGTTCTGGCGGGGCATGATGCGCTTGATGACGTTCCGGCCGCCGGAGGCGGCCTCGCGGCGGGTGCTCATGGTGGTGTTGCAGCCGACGGGGCAGTGGGGGCAGATGCTCGCCACGGGGTTCAACTCCCAGGGGCGCGCCCCAAAGCGGAAGTCGGCCGAGGTCAGCGCGCCGACGGGGCAGATGTCGGTGGTGTTGCCGCTCCAGTAGCTGTCGAAGCCGGGTTCGGAGAGGGTGACGATCTCCAGGCGGCGGCCGCGATTGTGGAAGGCGATGACGGGGTCGTCGACGATCTCGTCCTGGAAGCGGGTGCAGCGGGCGCACTGGATGCAGCGCTCGCGGTCGAGGATGATGAGGTCGCCCAGCGGCACGTGCTTTTCCAGCTTCATCTTGTCGGTGAAGACCATGCGGCTCTCGTCGCGGGCGAAAGCCATGGTCAGGTTTTGCAGCGGGCACTCGCCGCCCTTGTCGCAGATGGGGCAGTCGAGGGGATGGCTGGTCAGGAGGAATTCGAGGATGTCCTCGCGGGCGTCCTGGACCGCCGTGGTGGCGGTGCGGACGACCATGCCCTCGCTGACGGCGACGGTGCAGCCGGTCTGCAACCCCTTGCCGAAGTTGAGGCGGGGCGTGCCGTCGGCGTTGAGCACGGGCTGGCCGGTGGCGCGATCGATGACGGGCAGGCCGATCTCGACCAGGCACATGCGGCACATGCCGACGGGGGCCATCTTGGGATGGTAGCAAAAGACGGGGATGTCGTTGCCGATCTTCTTAGCGGCGTCCACGACGACCGTGCCTTTGGGCACGGAAACGGGTACGCCGTCAATCGTCAGGGTGACCAAATCACTCATGGATGTCCTCTTCCACGCTGGGTTCGCCGAACAGGTCGGCCATGCGGAAGCTAAGGCCGGGGAACAGGGCCGGCGCGAATGAGTCCGCGGGCGGCGTGATCTGGCTGACCAGGTAGCCTTCCGCGGTGTGCCTATACTCGGTGATGAGCAGGGAATCCGTCTCGACCAGCCAGTACCAGGGCACGCCGGCCGCGTGATAGACGCGGAACTTGTGGGCCTTGTCGCGGGCGGCGGTGGAGGGCGAGATGACTTCGACGACCAGATCGGGCGGGCCTTCGATGGCGACATCGTCGGCGAAGCGGCCCAGGTTCTCGGCCAGCAGGAAGCTGAGATCGGGCACGTAGACGTGGCGCGGCGTCAGAAAGACGGCCACTTCGGGCCAGATTTCGCCGATGGGCTGCTGCCGCAAATACGCTTCCAGCAGCCCGCCGAGTCGCAGAATGAGTCGTTGATGTCTTCCCCTTGGCCGAACCATCTCGATAAGCTCCCCATCCTCCAACTCATAGTACGGCGGCCCTTCGGGCAAGCGGCGATAGTCCGCTTGTGTCCAGCGGCGCTGTACGATGGTGGGGGTGGCCGGTTGTGTCGTCACGTCATGCGTCTCCAGCAAGAGGCGGGTTGCCAACCCGCGCTACAACCTTGCCGCGACGGCGGCTCGCGCCACGTGGCCGTTGGCCCCCGCCGCCGCGATCTTGGCCTTGTACTCCGGCAGGAAGTGGCGGATGGAGGAGAGCACGGGGCTGGTGGCGAATTCGCCCAGGGCGCACAGGCATTTGCCGGTCATGTTGTTGGCGATGCTGTCCAGCAGCTTGATGTCGGCCTCCGTGCCGTGGCCGTTGTAGATGCGATGTAGCACCTTCTCCATCCAGTAAGTCCCCTCGCGGCAGGGGGTGCACTTGCCGCAGGATTCGTGGCGGAAGAAGTGGATCATCTTCAGCGCCGCCCAGACCATGTCGGTCGTCTCGTCCATGACGATGACCGAGGCCGAGCCCATGACGGAGCGGAAGGGGGTCAGGCCCTCGTAGCTGCAACTGGCGTCGAGCGCTTCCTCGGTGATGATGGGGCCGGAGCCGCCGCTGGGCAGGATGGCCTTGAACTTCTTGCCGTCTTTCATGCCGCCGGCCATCTCCAGCAGTTGGCGGTAGGTCACGCCCAACGGCACTTCGTAGTTGCCGGGGTTGGTCACGTGGCCGCTGACGCAGACGATCTTGACGCCGGGGCTGTCCTCGGTTCCCATCGACTTGAACCAGTCGGGGCCGTTGACGAGGATGCCGGGCACGTTGGCCAGGGTCTCGGTGTTGTTGACGACGGTCGGCTTGCGGTAAAGCCCCTCGACGGCCGGGAAGGGGGGCTTCGACCAGGGCTGGCCGAGGTTGCCGGCCAGCGACTCGATCAGCGCCGTCTCCTCGCCGCAGATGTAGGCTCCCGCGCCGTAGTGGGTGTAGAACGCCACGTCGAAGTTGCTGCCCAGGATGCCCTGGCCGATGATGCCGGCCTTGCGGCACTCTTGCAGCGCCTCCTCGAAGGCATAGGCCGCGTCCATGAACTCGCCGCGCATGTAGTTGAAGACGAGGTGGGAGCCGACGGCGTAGGCGGCGATGAGCGCGCCCTCGATGACCTGGTGGGGATTGTTCTCGATCAGCTCGCGATCCTTGAACGTGCCCGTCTCCGACTCGTCGGTGTTGATGAGGACGTAGGTCTCCGGGGCGTTCCTGGGGATGAAGCCCCACTTGGCCCCGGTGGGGAAGCCCGCGCCGCCGCGCCCGCGCAGGTTGGAGGCTTTGACCAGGTCGATGACCTCGGCGGGGGTTATGGACAGCGCTTTTTGCAGCCCTTCGTAGCCGCCGTGCTGGCGGTATACGTCCAGCCGGCGCAGGTCGGGGATGTCGCGGTGGCGGAGCAGTATGTATGCCATAGTCTTTCCTCAAGAGCTCACGCAAAGGTCGCTAAGAAAGCAAAGACCGCAAAGATAGAGAATCTTGGCGTCCCTGGCTCCTTCGCGTCTTTGCGTGAGCGTCTTTTCATCTCTCTCCGACGTAGCTGAAGATGCGCTCGACGACGGAGGGTTCGGGGTCGCCGGCGGCGGCTTTGGCGCGCAGGTCGGCCAGCAGGGCGTCGAACCTGGTCTCGTCGAGGTTCTCGTAGAACTTCAGGTTGCACTGGAGCATGGGGGCGCGGTGGCAGGCCCCCAGGCACATGACGGTCTTGAGCGTGAAGAGGCCGTCGGGCGTGGTGCTCTCCGGGGGGACGCCCAGCTTGCGCGCGGCCATGTCCACGAAGTCGTCGGCCCCGCGCAGGGCGCAGGCCAGGTCGTTGCAGATTTCCAGCACGTAGCGGCCGGTGGGTTCTTCGTAGAAGAGGGAGTAGAAGCCGGCCAGCGACAGGATGTGGGTGGGATCCAGGTCGAGGATGCCGGCCACTTCGCGCATGGCGGCGTCGCTGAGGTAGCCGTACTCGTTCTGGGCCAGGTGCATGAGGTGCAGCACGGCCGATTTCTTCTGCGGGAACCGGGCCAGCAGGGCGTCGATCTCGTTGGCGTATTTGTCTCGTAGCACGTCTTCTCCGAAGAAGTTGTTAGTTGTCAGTTGATAGTTGTCAGTTGTTAGTTGTCAGTTGCTAGTTGGCAGTGCTGACAACTATCAACTGACAACTGACAACTATCTGTCAATCTCCCCCAACACAATATCAATCGAGCCGATGACGGCCACCAGGTCGGCGACGAAGCTGTTCCGGGCCATGAGCGGCAGGGCGGCCAGGTTGACGTAGGACGGCGCGCGGAAGTGGACGCGGGCCGGCCTGGCCGTCTCGTTGCCGCGCAGGTAGCAGCCGATCTCGCCCCGCGGCGACTCGATGACCTGATAGACGTAGCCGGACGGGGCGTTGAAGCCCTCCGTCCACAGCTTGAAGTGGTGGATGACGGCCTCCATGCTGCGGCCGAGATCGGCGCGCGGCGGGGGGACGATCTTGTAGTCGTCGATGTTGACCGGGCCGGGCTTGAGGCGATCCATGGCCTGGCGGATGATGCGCAGGCTCTCGCGCATTTCCCGCATGCGGCAGCGATACCGGGCGTAGACGTCGCCTTCCGGCTCGACGGGCACGGCGAATTCATACTGGTCGTAGCCGCCGTAGGGCTGGTCGCGGCGGTTGTCCCAATCGACGCCGGAGCCGCGCAGGCTGGGCCCGCTGAGGCCCCAGGCGATGGCCTGCTCGCCGCTGATGACGCCGACGCCCCGGGTGCGCTCCAGGAAGATGGGGTTCCGGTCGAGCAGGGCCTCGTAGTCGGCGATCTTGGCCGGGAAGAAGTCCAGGAAGTGGCGCACGGCCGGCTCGAACTCCTCCGGCACGTCGCGCCACAGGCCGCCGGGACGGAAGTAGCTGACCATCATGCGCTGGCCGGCGACCATCTCGTAGATGTCGAGGATGTATTCGCGCTCGCGGAAGCAGTAGAGGAAGACGGACATGGCCGCCAGGTCGAGGGCCGACGTGCCCAGCCAGACCAGGTGG
>NZ_JAYRVJ010000818.1:0-2506 GCF_041918635.1 Promineifilum sp. (SeqCode) | reverse complement strand
GATCCTGGTGATGGATCACGGCCGCCTGGTGGAGCAGGGCACGCACGCCGACCTTCTGGCCCACGACGGCCTCTATGCGTCGCTCTACGAGACACAGTTCCGGCCGGAGGGAGTTTTGGCGGAATAGTGGTCAGTGAACAGGGGTCAGTAGCCGGCCACTGTTCACTGACCGCCGGCCACCACCGCCGGCAGGAAAGCCGCCGCGGCCGGCTCCTCATCCACCTGGAAGAACGCGGCCGAAACCGGCCCCCAATGGCCGTCGCTGTCCTGGCCGCGTAGAAAGAGCAAGTGGCGGCCAGGCGGCAGGCTGGCCGTGTCAATCGAGCCTACCACCTCTTCAACGGGCGAATCAAAGCTGGTGTCGGCGGCGACCAGCGACGTGAGATGCACCCCTGCTACCCAGGGCGGGGCATCGACGGAGAAGGCAGCCGCGCCGATGGGCCGGTTGCCGTTGTCGCTGTCGTTGACGGTCGCTGTCACCCTCAGGAACGGCTCGTACCCGCCAACGTTGACTTCCAGCACGTCAGGCCCATGCACGCTCTGGTAGGGCGTGCGGGCGATGCGCGCGGCATAGAGCAGCGCCGGGCGGTTCTCGGGCCACTGCCCCGCGTCGATCGCCTCATAGGGCGGCATGAAGCTGTCGCCCATCTCAAAGGTGAAGGCCGGGATGCCCAATTCAGCGTAGGCCCAATCGTCGGTCGCGCCGGCGGCGGCGTAGAGGCACGCCGTCGCCTGGCAGGACTGATAGCCGTTGAAGCCGGCCAGCTTATCGCCGATGGCCTTCAGATCAGTGTGGTTGGGCGCGGTTTCATCCAGATGGCCCCACGGCCAGAGGACAAGGTTGCTGAAGCTGTGCAGCGTGACCAGGATGCCGGTTGTATCGTCGGGGGCTGCGTCGTCGAGTTGCGGGCCGCGTTGGTCGGGGAAGAGGGCGCGTACCAAGGTCTCGAGGGCGACGGTTTCTACCTCAGATGCCGGACTGGGGCCGTGGAAAACCACGTCGCACGGGTCGGCGCTGGAGCCTTCGCCGGCCCAGCCGAAGCTGTGGTTGCGGTTCAAGTCCACGCCGTAGTGCTGGCCGCCGCCGCCCGTCGGGGGCGGCCAGATGACGCAATCCACGGTTCCGTCATCATTGGCATCGAGGTTGGCGTTCTTGCGCTGGTAGAAGGGGCTGCCGCCCAACTGCGCGCCCAGTTCCACCAACCAACGCCCATCCGGATTAGCCACCGGAACGATCCAGACCTCCTGCCAGTCGACCAGCCAGGTGATGTCGGGGTCTACGCCATAGCCCTCGACCAGGGCTTCCAGGAAGCGCATGGCGATCTCCGGCGTGGTGATCTCGCGGGCGTGAACGGCCGCCATCAGGAAGAGGATGGGCTTCTGACCACGGGCCACGGTCGAGCCGTTCACGGTTGAACTGCCGGCCACGGCTTCGTTCGTCACGCGGATGGCCTGCAGCGGATAGCCGGGCTGCGCCTGCCCGCCCAGGGTGACGCAGCCGCCCCGGCTCAGGCAATGGCTCTGGCCGTAATCGACGAGTTCAGTGAGTTGCGGATACGCCGCGGCCAGCGCCGCCACGTCACGGTACAGATCATCGAGGCTGCGGTAGCCATCGAGAAACCCGGCGCGCCGCGCCATGGGGCGGGCGGCTTGCGCGGTCGCCGCTTCATCCACCTGGAGCCGCCACCCTTGCCGGGCCAGGGTCTCGTAGCCGGCGCGATCGACGGCGACGAGTACGTAGCGCTCGGTCAGGTTGTTGTACTCCCACACGTCGAAGGCATGGAGGCGGGCGATGTCGCGGACGTTGTCGTAGTAGACGCGCGCGACGAGCCTGTCGCCGCGGCCGGTCGCGGCAGGCGACGCCGGTTGTGCGTCGAGCCGGGCCGAAAGGACAATGGCGAGGAGGAGGGCGAGTAAGAGGCCGGCCAGGAGAGCCGGTCTGGAGCTAGGGGATGATGGCATGCGGGCTTAACGCTGTGAGCGGCTGCGCCCCAGCTTCGGCCCGATAATCGCCGCCAGCATGAGCAAAATGAAGATAACGAAGATCGCAACGCCGACCGGTTCCATGTAGCTATCCTCCGTAAGGCTGTTGAGAGCCGGGCAGACCCCGGCCGCTCAAGGGGATTATAGCGGATGTCGGCTTGTAGTCAGGCAATTCATGGCCGTTCTTCACCTCCTCGCGCGAAGAACGGCCATGAATGGTCTGACTACGAACTGCGATTGCCCACGCGCGGGGCCTGTGGTAGACTAGAGGAGATGTCAAAACCACAAGATGAAGGGGGTGAATACTCTGCCTAAGGTTACGCTTCGATCCGATGAATCGCCGGAACAGCTGCTCCGCCGCTTCAGCCGTGAGGTAGTCAAGAGCCGCGTGCTGACCGACGTGCGCCGCAAGCGCTGGTTTGTGTCGAAGAGCGAACTGACGCGCATCGCCAAGAAAAAGGCGGCGCGCCGGACGCGCAAGTCGCAAAAAGAAGTGCAGCAAGGTGTCTAGGCGCGGGTCGAT
>NZ_JAYRVJ010000817.1:0-3596 GCF_041918635.1 Promineifilum sp. (SeqCode) | reverse complement strand
TAGGATTGGAGCGTCGCCATCTGGCGCGGCGACAGGTCGCGGGCATTGACGTTGACCAGAACGATGCCGGCGTAGTCGGCCAGGTCCGCCAGGCCGGGCGACAGGCCGGCCGGCGTGGCCCGCTCTACCGTCAGGCCGGACGCGGCCAGCGCGGCCACCAGTTGTGCCGCTTCGTCCGGCGGGTCGCTATCCGGCTGCGTAGGGGCGGGTTTGAAACCTGCCCCTACAATGGCGCCCGCGACGACGAGCGCCCGCGGCTGGCCAACGACCTCGGTGAAAGCGGCCAACTCGTTGTTCTGGGGGAAGGTGTCGGCTCCGACCGCCGGCGACAGCTGGACGCGGTAGCGGGTAAAGGCCGGCGCGCCGGCCCGCAGTTGGACGACGAAGCGGTTCAGGCCCGGTTGCAGCCGCACTTCGGCCTCGTAGACGACCGCGCCATCGCCCAGCACGCGCAACTCGGCTGCCGTCTCAGCCGTGCTCTCGGCGACGATCTCCACGCGGAACGTCTCGCCCTGGCCGACACGGCCGGGGGCGCTCACTTCGCGCAGGATGACCTCAGCCTCCACCGCCGGGCGCGGCAGGTAGACGGTGTCAATGGACACGCCGGCCGCCGCGGCCAGGCGCGCCGCCTCGGCCGTGTCGCCGGTGGTCGCCGCGCCGTCGCTCAGCACGACGATGCGGCGCGCGGCGTCGGGCGGCAGCAGGGCCAGACTGAGCCGGATGGCCTCGGCCAGATCGGTGTGCAGTCTGAGGGGTTGCGAGGCGAAGGGGGGCAGTTCGTCGGCCGACGTATAGAAGCGCAGCGGCTGCTCGACCAGCGCGTTGCCGCCGAAGAGGATGACCCCGGCGCGATCCTCCGGGTTCATAGCGGCGACGGCGTCGCGGACGAACTGCTCGGCGGCAGCCGTGGCCTCCCGGCTCATCGAGTCGGAGGCGTCCACCAGGAAGACGACGGCCAGATCGTCCACCGCCCGCACGCGCTGCGCCCCGGCCAGACTGAGGATGATGAGAGCTAGAATGACCAGGCGCAGTACCAACCCCACCCAGCCGGAGCGGGGCCGGCCGGCCGTCGCTCGCCCGCCCCGCCTCGCCGGCCCGCGTCCCGGCGGCCACACCAGCCAGGCCGCCAGCGGCAGCGCCAGCAACAGCAACAGGGCCGCCGGGGTCGTGAAACTCATTGGGATATATCCCCGTTTCCCAACATTTCCCAACCTGGGATTTGGGATAAATTTGGGTTAAGTGGCGGCCGGCGGTTCACTTGAGGATGTAGTACGTCCCCTTCTTCGAGCCGATCTTCAGCAGCACGCCGCGCTCCACCAGGTCAGCTAGGTCTAGCCGCAGCGTCTCCGGCGATACGTCGGGACACAACTGGCGGTACTCCCGGTTGGTGATGCTGCCCGACTCGCGCACGAAGTTCACGGCGCGCGTCTGGCGCTCATTCATACTGCGCGTCCACTTCGGCGTGGAAGCTCGCTCCCGCTTGTTGGACAGAATGACGGTGAAGGAGTGGGGCGTGGCGCGGAACTCCGGCGGCGGGTGGCCGGCCTGGAGCATCTCCTCGATCATCTGGTCGATGCCCAACCCCAGTTCCTCGATGTAGCCCCACTGGAAGAGGCCGTTGACCAGGCGCGGATTGCGCGAGAAGTGCTCGTCCACCAGGTTGTCGAGCGTCATGTAGCCGGGCAGACCGCCGGGGCTGATGATCTCCAGACGGTCGGCGTACATCCGAATCTCGATGCGCCGGCCGCTGATGCGGTAGTCGCGGTGGGCCACGGCGTTGACTAGCGCCTCGCGCACGGCAAAGCGCGGGTACTCCAGCACCTCCTCGCGCTCCAGCCCGCTGACCGTCGCGCCAATGCGCATCTCGTCGAAGACGATGCTCCAGGCGCGCTCGATGATGCGCGCCAGCGGGCCGTTCAGTTCCGCGCGCCGGCCATAGCCGATGCCGCCGTCTTCGCCGCGCGGCTCAGCGCCGGGGAACTTGACGAAGACCACGCCGCTCTGGGGCAGAAACGCCTGCGGGTTGCGGCCGAAGAGCAGCAGGCCGATCAGCGTGGGGTTGCCCTCGCGGTCGGTCGCGCCGACCTCGTACATAAGCTCGGAGACGGAGGCCACGCGCGAGCCGGTGCGTGCCTCGCGCTTGTCCAGGTACTCGCGCAGCGTCTCCCGATCCAGGTCACCCGGTCTGGCTCCCGGCACGGCCTCGGTCTCGAAGTCCAGCGTCGGGCGGCTGGCGGCCAGCGTGCGAATTTCATCGCCGGTCAGCGGCCGGTTCTCGTCGCGCCGCCGCACCAGCACGCGGCCGTCGGCCAGGCTGTGCAGCTCCAGGCTGCGCGGAACCTGGATGCCGATGAAGCGGCCGGCCGGCAGTTCGACCGACTGGAATTGGGTGGGCACGGGCGGGCGGCAGAGCGCCGCCGCCTCGCGCAGCGCCAGCTCCGCCTCCTCTTCCCAGATTTCGCCCGTCGGCCGCCCTTCGGCATCCACGCCCAGCACGATGAGGCCGCCGTCGGTGTTGGCGAGCGCTACGAGCGACTCGGCCAGCGGCAGCAGCAGTGTGTCGGGGAGGTAGACCTGGCGGGGGCCGGGTTTCTGGATCATGGGTCGGCCCTCTGCGGGGGAGCAGGGGGGCAGGGGAGCGGAGGAGCGGGGGAGCAAGCGTTCACCCCCGCCCCCCCGCTCCCCTGCTCCCCTGCGTTGCACCTACGCTTAGACAGTGACACTAAGCCCCCTCACTATGCCCCGCCCCCGGCAAATCCCAGGCTTGCGGCTCGTGCACGTCGAGCGCGGCCATTGCCGCGCCGACGATTCCGGCCTCGTTGCGGAAAGCGGCCGGCAACAGTTGGGCTCGCACGTTGATGTAGGGGAAGAACTTGGCGTGCTTCTTGCTGACGCCGCCGCCGATGATGATGACGTCCGGCCAGAAGAGCAGTTCGATGTGCTTGAAGTACAGGTTCAACCGGCCGCCCCACTCTTCCCAACTCAGCCCCTTCTCCTCGCGCACCCGGTCGGAAGTCCACTGCTCGGCCGTCTTCTTGCTATCTTGCAGGAACACCCGGCCCAACTCAAAGTTGGGCACGATCCGGCCGTCCAGGAAGAGCGCGCTGCCGATGCCCGTGCCGATGGTGAAGACCATGACCACGCCCGACTGCCCCTTCCCCGCGCCAAAGTACATCTCGGCCAGACAGGCCACGTCGGCGTCGTTGCCCACGGTCGTCGGGTGGCCCGTGGCCGCGCTGATGCGCTCGGCCAGGTTCACGTCGTCCCAGCCAGGAAAGGCCAGCGCGGTCGGCGGCGTCATGACGCGACCATGCATGACGACGGCCGGAAAGCCGACGCCGATGGGGCCTTCGTAGTTGAACTGCTTCACCAGGTCGGCGACGGTGGCGACGACCTCATCCGGCTGGAAAGTGGGCGGCGACGGCAGCCGCAGCCGCTCCGTCACCAACTCGCCTGTGGTCGCGTTGACAATCGCCCCCTTAATCCCCGACCCGCCGATGTCAATGCCCAGTAGCTCCATACCTTCTCCTTACAATAAATCAACCACGGATTTTCACGGATTTAACGGATGAAACGGATTGATTTATGGCGCTAAT
>NZ_JAYRVJ010000816.1:0-2534 GCF_041918635.1 Promineifilum sp. (SeqCode) | reverse complement strand
GCGGGCGCGGACAGCCTCAGCCACGCGGTTGACAGCCACCAGATAGGCCGCCACGCGCGTCTCGACGTTGCGCTCCACCGCCATGTCGTGGACGGCATGGAAGGCCGTGGTCATCTTCTCATCCAGCCGCTCCTGCACCAGCTGCTCCGTCCAGTAGAACCCGTAGGAGTTCTGCACCATCTCGAAGTAGGAAACGGTGACGCCGCCAGCGTTGCACAGGAAGTCGGGGATGATGTAGATGCCCTTCTCGGTCAGGATCTTGTCCGCCTCGGGCGTCGTCGGGCCGTTCGCCAGTTCGGCGATGATGCGGGCCTGGATGCGGTCGGCGTTGGCCCCGGTGAGCTGGTTCTCGATGGCCGCCGGGATGAGGATGTCCACCGGCATCTCCAGTAGTTGTTCGTTGGTGATGACCTCGCTGCCGGGGCAGCCGCCCACGCGGCCGGTACGGCGCATGTGGCCGGAGACGACGGCCGGGTCAAGCCCGCCCTCGCAGTAGATGGCCCCGAATTCGTCGCTGACGGCCACGACTTTCAGATCGAACAGCTCATGGGCCAGCCGGTGGGCGAAGCCGCCGACGTTGCCGTAGCCCTGGATGGCGCAGGTCGCGCCCTTGAGGGGCATGCCCAACGTCTTGGCCGCCTCGCGGATGTTAACCATGCCGCCCATGGCCGTGGCCGGCGGGCGACCGGCCGAGCCGCCCAGCATCAGGGGCTTGCCGGTGATGACGCCCGGCTCATGGCCGCCGATGAGGGTCTCGTACTCGTCCAGCATCCAGCCCATGATCTGCGGGTTGGTGTTCACGTCGGGCGCGGGCACGTCACGCTGGAGGCCGACGAAGCGGGCGATGGCGCGCATGTAGCCGCGGCTCAGCCGCTCCAGTTCGCGGGGCGACAGTTCGCGCGGGTTGCAGATGACGCCGCCCTTGCCGCCTCCCAGCGGCACGTCGGCCACAGCCGTCTTCCACGTCATCCACGCCGCCAGGGCGCGGACGGTGTCGATGGTCTCATCGGGGTGGAAGCGGATGCCGCCCTTGGCCGGGCCGCGCGCGTCGTTGTACTGGACGCGAAATGCCTTGAACGTCCGGGTGTGTCCATCGTCCATTCGCACGGGAATGCTAAAGTGGAATTCGCGCATCGGCTCGCGCAGAAAGGCGTGCATGTCGGTTTCGAGGCCCAGGATGACGGCCGCTTTATCCAGTTGAGCCTGCGCAATCGCAAACGGGTTCAGATTCTCAGTCATGATAAAGGTGACTCCTATGAGAGGGTGTAGTGGGCGCTTCGCCGCCTGCCCCGAAGGGCGGCCGGCGAAGCGAGCTTTCATACAGACAAAATCGCCAGACACCGGAAGGTGCTGGCGACGGCTATTGTGCTACTCGTAATGTGCGAGGCCCAACGCACCCGCGCCGGACTTCCCGATGAGCGTGCAAATAATACAGGTCGCGCAGATCCCTGCTTAGAATCTGCGTAATCTGCGAAATCTGCGGATTCTTCTTCTTAACGGACGGCAAAGAAGTGCCGCCCCCAGGGAGCCAGCTCGACGTAGAGGCCCATGTTGAGGATTTCGTCGCCAGAGTGCTCGAAAACCCGCTCTTCCATGATGTCTTCCAGCACCCACGTCTGGCCGGCCAGTTCGGGCCAGGGCAGCTGGACGCGCGCCTGTGACGTGTGGTTGGACAGGTTGACGACGATGAGTCGCCGCTCTTCGCCCGCCTGCCAGCACCACGCCGCCAAGTTGTTATAACTGGTATTATCCGGCCATCCGCTCATCGCGCAAAGTCGCCACTGCCCGTGGCGCAGGGCGGGGCTTTGGATGGCGTTGGTCAGCCGGCGGTAGAAGGCGCGCAAGGCGCGGTCGGCCGCCTGCTCCGGCCGCCGCGTCAGGAACACGGGCAGACGGACGGTATAGCCCTCCAGTTGCCCCTGGTGAAAGAGCTTCGCGCCGGGCAGGGTGTAGGCGGCCACGGCCGCGGCCAGCGCGCGCCCCGCCCAGAACGTGTCGGCGGCGCGCTGCTCGCTGTGATTCTCGATGAACCGGATCAGCCGGTCTTGATAGGCCGATTCGGCCCCCAGGTGGCCGCGCACGCTCTCGGCCGACTCGTACACCAGCCGGTCATAGAGCGGCTTGTCGTAGCAGTAGTCGAATCCCTGCTGCTGCAACTCCCACTCCAGATCCCAGTAGACCTCGGCGATAAAGCAGTGGGTGGGGTACTGCTCCCGAACGGCCGACAGCACCTCGCGCCAGTACTCCTGCACCGGCGGCTCGCCCGCCCGCTCGCCCCAGGTGCGCTGGAACACGTCGGTCGTCGTCAGCATCGCCATGTCACAACGCAGGCCGTCGCACTGGGTGGCGATGTCGAGCAGCGTCTCGATGGCCGCCGCCCGCAGGCCGTGGTGGAAGACGTTGAGTTGGGCCACGTCGCGCCACGTCGTCAGGTACGGGTTGCGGCCGTTGGCATAGATCATGGCGCCGGCGCGGAAGAAGCGGTGGGGCGAGTCGGCCAGGTCTTCGGCCGTGCCGTGGATGAAGTACTCCGG
>NZ_JAYRVJ010000815.1:0-9922 GCF_041918635.1 Promineifilum sp. (SeqCode) | reverse complement strand
GCGTGAACCGCCCTTCGCTCGCTTACTCCGCCACCGCCTTACGGCAGCTGCGGCATCGGCAACTGCTGCTGCTCTTGCTGTACCGGCGTGTCGGGCCGCTCGCCCAACGTCAGGCTGAGCGTCTGCGGCTGGCCGTCGCGCAGGACGTTCAGCGTCACCGTCTGGCCGACGGTCGTCTGCTGGACGATGTAGCCGAGCAGGTCGTCGAACTCGTTCACGGTGATGGCGTCGATGCCGGTGATGACGTCGCCGCCCAGGCCGTTCTCCGCGTCGCCGCCCTGCAGGCCGGCCGCTTCCGCCGGGCCGCCCGCCGTCACGTCGGCGACCAGGACGCCGCGCGTGCTGCGGTCGAGGCCCATCTGCTCGGCGATGTCGGCCGTCAGCGTGCCGCCGCTGATGCCCAGCCACGGGTAGCGCACTTCGCCGCCCGCGCGCAACTGGGCCACGACCGTCTTGACCACGTTGGACGGAACCGAGAAACCGACGCCGCTGCTGCTGCCGCTGAGCGATTCGATGGCCGTGTTGACGCCGATCACCTCGCCGTCCAGGTTGATGAGCGGGCCGCCGGAGTTGCCGGGGTTGATGGCCGCGTCCGTCTGGATGACGTTGGGAATCTGGTAGCTGGTGATGCCGAACTCATCGGTGGGCAGCGAACGGCTCAGGCCGGAGATGATGCCGGTGGTCATCGTGTTGTCCAGGCCGAACGGGCTGCCGATAGCGACGACCAGCTGGCCGACCTGGAGCGCGTCCGAGTCGCCCAGGGGCAGGACGGTCAGCTCGCCCGGCGCGGCCTCGACCTTCAGCAGAGCCAGGTCGGCCTGCGAGTCCGTGCCGATGACCTCGGCGTCCTTCGTCTCGCCGTTGGCGAAACCGATGACGATGGGGCCGCCGGCCTCGACGACGTGGTTATTGGTGACGATGTAGCCCTCGGCGTCGATGATGAAGCCGGAGCCATTGCCCGTCTGCAAGTTGACGCTGACCACGGCCGGATTGACGCGCTGGTACAGATCGATGAATATGGTTTCCTGCGTCGTCGTCTCCACTTCAACCGGCTGGACGACCTGCGCCTCGCCGGCGGCCTGGTCGGCGTCGGTGAAGGGCGCTTCGGCCGTCGGTTGGGCCTGGGCCGGGTCGGTCTGGGTCTGAGCGACCGTGGCCGTGGGGTCGGTCTGTAGCTGGCTGCTGACCTCCTGGACGACGGCCGCAGCGGTCGGCGACAGGGTGGGCAGCGCGCCGACGGCCTGATCCAGCACGGAGCAGCCGGTCAGCAGAATAGCGATAAGGGCCATGACAACAAGCCCGATCGAAAAACGTTGTTTCATCTTGCCTCCAAATAGAACGCTGTTCATATATGGTTGTATTGTGGCGGAGAATCGTAAAGAAAATGTAATGGGGGGGTTAGGGATGGATGAGTGAACTGGGGCGAAGCCTTCATTTGACACATGACGTTTTGCGCAACGGCGCGTGACATTTGTCACGTTACCCGACGGCCGGGCCGATCTATACTGCTATCAGTTCAGATTGTCCCCGCGCGCCGGTTTCCCGAAGCGGACGCCGGCGCGCACCAGCTAGACGCTCAAGGGAGGGATGCCATGAGCCTTAGCCGCGTCTATCGAATACCCCTGCTGTTTACCTTATTGGCCGTCACCACCCTGCTGTTCACTGTACGGCTCGCGCCGTCGTGGGCGGCCGGCGAGGCGTGTTGGCCGGCCGGCAAGATGGACATTCCCGCAGACGGCCCGCCATGCAACGCCCCCGAAGCCGTCTCCTACGCCGACATCGCCTCGGGCGGGCCACTGACTCACATTTACGCCGGCGTTGAGGCCAGCGTCCAGGTGGCCCACCAGCTTGACAGCTCCCACTACGAGTTTTATCCGTCCGGAACCAGACCGGGCGACGCGGGCACGCTCCTCGTCGTCGACGGCGTCCTCTACGCGCCAAACTTTGGCCAGCACGGCGGGACGGCCACGGGCAACCTGGGCAGCTTTACCCCCTTTACAACGGTCAGCCAGACGGCCGTGACCGGCTCCGGCACGAGCGCCGATCCCTATCGCGTCGTCACTATTGTCGCCGCCGGCGCGACCGGCGTGCGCCTTATCCAGACCGATACCTACGCGGTCGGCTCCGAAGCGTACCGGACTGACTTGCAGCTCTCCAACAGCGGCGCGGCCCGGAACGTCATCCTCTACCGGGCCGCCGACTGCTATCTGGGCGCGAGTGATTACGGGTATGGCATGGTCAATGCCCAGGTGGGCGCGGTGGCCTGCACCAAGAACCCCAACAACACGCCCTCCGGCCGCATCCTCCAGTACGTGCCCCTGACAAGTGGCAGCCGCTACTTGCAGACCAGCTATAACCTGCTGTGGGCCTACATCGCCACCAAGCAACCCTTCCCCAATACCTGCCGTTGCGACGAGAGCATCGACAACGCCATGGGGCTGAGCTGGCAGCTGTCCCTGCCGGCCGGCGGCCAGGTGCAGCATAGTCACCTGACCACGTTCTCGCCGCTGGGCGCGCTGCCCCTGACGCTCCAGAAGAGCGCCGACAGCGCCGAATCCGCCCCGAACGGGGCCAACGGCTACACTATCACCGTCAATAACCCCAACGGAACGCCCGTCACTGTGTCCGCCATCGAGGACACACTGCCGCAGGGGTTTACCTACACCGCCAACTCAACCACGGGCGTGACCACAGCCAACCCGGCTATCAGCGGCCGGAAGCTGACCTGGACCGGCTCATTCGTCGCCCCGGCCGGCGGGTCGATCAGCCTGCACTTCAACGTCAAGGTGGCCGCCACGCCGGGCCGCTATCTGAACGACGTCAGTGGCACGGCCGAGGGGCATGCCGTCAGTTCTGCCCTGGGGGTCGCGCCCATCGACGTCAAGGTGACCATCGTCCCCATCAGCATCGGCTTCGTAGTCAACGAAGACGGCTACAACTTCCCGAACTACGGCGAGTCGAACCTCAGCGACTACACCCAGGCCGACATGGTGCTCATGTTCGGCCAGGACGACACCTGCGCGGCTGTGGTGGGGCCGGCCTGTCTGATAAAGCCGGCGGCGATCATGTGGCACGCGGCCACGGTCTGGCAACTGCGTGGCGGCCGCTGTGACGGCATGACCACCTCCGCCCTCCGCTTCTACACTGAGATCGACCAGCCGTCGCAGTTCGAGCCGGGCGAGGAACTGACCTACGGACTGGACAAGAGTAATGCACGGCGCAATCTGTCGTACCATCACGTCCTGCAATTTGCGCCGAACGTGGCGGCCGGGCGTTCCTATAATACGCCCAACGAGGTGTTGCAGCGCGTCTACCAGGCGCTTCAGCTGCAAGGGGCGTCGCTGGTCAATCTGGTCATTGAGAACCAGGCGCGCACCGCAGCCCACTCCGTGCTGCCCTATGCCATCGAGAATGCCGGCGAGGGCAAGTGGCGTATCAAAGTCTACGACAGCAACTCGCCCAACGATGCCAACCGCCACATCCTGATCGACACGACGGCCAACACCTACAGCACCAACCTGGCCGGCCAGATGGGCAGCTGGACGGGCGACGCCGTCAACCCCCACATAAGCGTGTCGCCGCTTTCCCTCTTCCTACAAACGCCGCAATGCCCCTGGTGCGCCGGGGCGGGCCGGGAGGGGCAAGCCGCGCTGACGGCCGCGACCGCCGGCGACGTCTCGCTGCTCATCACCGACAGTAGCGGCCGGCGCGTCGGCTACGTGGGCGCGCAGTTCCTCAACGAGATTCCCGGTGCGGCCGCCCAGCCGCAGATCGGCGGGTTGGGCGTGTCGCTGGAACCGACCTACTTTCTGCCCTCTGGCAATTACACTGTTCAGTTGCGCAGCCGGAGCGGGGCCGCGACGGCCGGTAATGCGCTGACGCTCATCGGGCCAGGCTATGGCGCGTCGCTAGAGAATACGCCCGTCAGCTCGACGCCGGACACGCTGACGCTGGCCGACAATGGGCGTACCGTCTCGTTGCAGGCCGGCGCGACCAAGGAAGTTACCCTGTCGCTGACCGGTGGGGCGACAGAGAACGAGCGCTACATTGTGCGCAGCGTCAACGTGGGAGCGGGGCGGGGGGTATCGCTGCGGCAGAACCCATCGGCCAAACAGGTCACGCTCAGCCATCAGAACGCCGATAGCGGCCAATACGACCTGGAACTGCGACGGGTGACGACCGCAGGCGAGGCGGTGCTCGTCCACCACAACCTGAGCATCAGCGCCGGCGACTCGCACGTGGTCAAGCTGGACACGTGGAGCGGCGAGAGGGTCCAACTGTGCGTTGATCGCGGCAGCAATAACACCCTGGATGAGTGCCGCTCGATCGAACACCAGGACAGCGCCGGCCCGACCTATCTCTTCCTCCCCACCATCCTCCAAATTCCCTACGTTCCCCCCGCCGTCCCCCTCCTCAACGGTAACTTCGAGCAAGGGCGCGGCGTAGGCTGGACGGAGTACTCAGGCCACGGCTGGCCCATCATCGTCTCCCAGGCCGACTTCCCCGAAGGCTTCACCCTCCACAGTGGAACGTGGGGCGCGTGGTTGGGCGGCGAGTTCAACGAGGTCTCGTTTATCGAGCAGGAGGCGACTGTCCTGCCCACTGAGCCTTACCTCAGCTACTACTACTGGATCGCCTCCCAGGACACGTGCGACCACGACTTCGCCAGCGTGAGAGTGAATGGGGCCGTCGTGGCCCAGTACGCCCTGTGCCAGAGCAATAACAGCACCGGCTGGAACCGCCACGCCGTCAATCTCGCGGCCTACGCCGGCCAGACGGTGCATCTGCAACTGCGGACGGAGACCAACGGCAGTCGCAACAGCAACCTGTTCATCGACGACGTGGCCTTCAGCACCGCCGGTCTGGCGCAGAATCAGGCGACCCAGAGCCAGGCCGCCCCCGCCCTGGCCGAGGCGACTAAGGCTGCGGCCGAATGGGGACGCGGGCGCTAAACTCGGCGCGACAAAAAAGAACTTCGGGGCTTGTTGATCCCCGAAGTTCTTTCCCCTTCTGACTCGATTATTGCGCCCTACTGGCTGGAACTATCTTCTAGTATAAGCAAAATGACGCCGGCCGCGACAGAGGTTGCCCCTATTTTTGTCTGATATTTTTACGTAGAGGTGTCCATAGTCAGGCAATGCATTGCCGTCCCCCGCCCTCCCCTAACCCCTCCCACAGGGAGGGGGATCGGACGCCCTCGCCCTTTGGGAGAGGGTTGGGGAGAGGGTCTTAGGCTACAACCCGCCCGGCAACCACCCGCCGACCTCCATTCCCTGTCCGGCGTCCGTCTGCAAGTAGAACTCGCCGCCGCCCGCCTCCAGGCGCGCCCGCATCGACGCCAGCCCAAAGCTGCCGGCGGCCTGGGCGGCCTGGCGTTGCGCCTCGCTGGCGCCGCGGCCGTCGTCGCGCACGCGAAACGTCACGCGCCCGTTGGCGGCGGCCAGATCGACGCTGACCGCCGTCGCCCCGGCGTGGGCCTCCACGTTGTCGAGCGCCTGCTGGATAACGCGGTAGAGCGTATGGCGGTTCTCCTGTGTGGTGTGCTCGTCCAGCGCCGGCATGACGCTCAGGGTGGTGCGGATGCCGGTGCGGCCCTGGAAGCGGTCGCAGAGGGCCGCGACCGCCGGGGCCAGGCCGCGCTCCAGTTGGCTGGGGGCCAGGTTATAGCGGATCTGGCGCAGCACCGCGGCCGCCTCTTCCACGTCGCTGATGGCCTGGTCGAGGATGTCGCGCGTCATCTCCGGTTGCGTGGCGGCAGCATCGCGGCCGACGGTCAGATAGAAGGGCAGCCGGCCCAAAAACTGCTGGGTCGTGTCGTGCAGCTCCTGGGCCAACCGCTGCCGCTCGCGATCCTGTACGTCGGCCATGCGGCCGGGCAAGCGGCGCAACTCGGCCACGCTGGCCGCGGCGGTCAGGAAGAGGGCCGCCTGCTGCCCCAACAGCTCAGCCGTCTCCAGGTCGCGGTCGTCGAAGATCTCCTCGTCCCAGCGCGGCCCGACGGCCACCAGTCCGATGAGGCCGTCGTCAGCGATGAGCGGCAGCGCCACGTCCAGCCCCAGTCCGGTCGCCAGCGGGCGCAGCCAGCCGGGCAGCCCCTCCGCCCGGTCGATGCGCAGGGGCGCGCCGTCCGGGTCGGGCGAATCGGGCCACAGCCCCAGGGGCAGCTCGGCGGTGAAGTCGCCGGCCCGCGCCGCCAACTCCAGCGCCTCGCCCTCAGCCGGGCGCAGCCAGATGGCCGCCCGCTCCAGATCGAACTCCTCGACCACGCCGCGGGTAATGGCCTCGGGCAGCAGCTTCAGGTCACGCTGGGCGGTGATGCGACGGCCGAAGGCGCGCGTCGCCGCCGCCGCCCGCCGGTCGGGGTGGAACAGCCGGCCAAACATGCCGCGCCAGGAGACGGCCCGTCCCCAGACCAGACTGGAGAGGAGCGCGGCGATGAACAGTGGCAGGAAAGGCGGTCGCGCGCCATCTTGCGGCCAGGCGGGCCGGCTGGTGGCCCACAACGCCGCGCCCAGCGCGGCGACGAGGGCGCTGAACGATAGCGCGATGGCGACCAGGAAGAGCGGCGACGGGCTGCGCAGCGCTCGATAGCGCACCAGCACGTAGGCGAACGTCAGCGGCACGGCCAGCAGCACGTAGCGCAGGTCGAAGCCGCGGACGTAGTAGGAGATCTGCTGGCCGTCGATGACCACCCACGTGAGGGCCGAGATAATCAGCACGGGCAGGGAGATGGCCAGACCGATCAGGACGATGGCCAGTACGCGGCGCTCGCGCGGCCGCAGGTGGCGGAAGTGGGCCAGGCGCAGCGTCAGCCGGCCGATGACGGCCAGAAGCCCGGCGGCGTAGAGGATCAGCGTGCCGTAGTAGTTGATGCGGGCCGCCAGCCGCGCCGTCTCCTGGGAGGGGGCATCGAGCCGGGCGACCACGGCGGCCGCCGCCACGACGACGCCGGCAGCCGCGGCGACCCGCACCAGTCGCCGCGGCGTAGGCCCGACCGGATAGGGGAAGTGGGCGGCAAAGTGCATCAGGCCCACACCGACCATCGGGATCATGGTCAGCAGGATGAGTTCCACCGCGACCGACAGGGTATCATCGAGAAAGAGGGTGTGGACGAAGAGCGCGCGCACCAGGGCGACGAGCGCCGTCACGCCGGCAAAGGCGCGGTTGACGGCGTTGGTGGGCGCGCTGAGGTAGACGACCAGGGCCAGCCCGCCAAAGACGAGCGCCATGATCAGGTCGGGCAGGCGCGCGTCGAAAAAGTGCGCCAGGGTGAAGGGGCGCACGGGCACGGCGCGCGACATGATCTGGTGGGTGGCCGGATCGTGGAAGGTGACGTTGACGAACTGGCGGCGGGCGGCGGCGGCGTCGCGGAAGGCGTCGCGGGCGTCGTCGTAGCGGCGGCGGTCGACGGCCAGCAGGGTAATGCCGTGGCGCAGCCGGCTGCGGATCATGCCCGACCACCAGCTTGGCGTGTTGGCGTCCACCTCGCCCACGGGCGCGGCGCTGCGGCGATAGCTCAGGTAGCCGCCGAACGGCTGCCCAACCTCGCGGGCCATGTCGTACACGCCCAGCAGGGCCAGGGCGGCGGTGAGGACGAAGAACCAGACCAGAGGATCGCGGCGATAGCGGTGGGCGGACGATGGCGCGGCGGGCGCGGCCTCACTCATGCGATCCGTCCCGGTACAGGAGTTGGTAGATCATTACGGCTTTGGTCAACAGCATCGATTTGCGCAGGGTGGGGGCGGCCGTATCGACGGCGTTTAGCCCCAGCTTGTCGTAGACGTGGCCGATGTGGTTCTCCACCGTGCGCGGACTCAGGTCAAGCTCCTGGGCGATGCCCAGGAGGTTGTGGGAGTTCGCCAGCCGGCGGGCTACGTCCCATTCGCGCGGCGTCAGGGTGGGCATCAGCCGCACGGCGCGCTCCACCCAGCCGCGTTCGTCCACCCCCAACTGCGCGCGCATCTCCTGGGCCAACTGCGGCTTGTTGGCCGCCACGTGGTCATCGAGCACGACGGCCCCGGCGGCCGTCTCGTGCAGCACCTTCAGCAGCCGGTCGGGCCGCGCCCCCTTCAGCATGTAGGCCAGCCCGCCGATGCCCTGACGGATGAGATCCCACACGTCGCTGCCCCGGTCTTCATAAGCGGAGAAGACGACGACGCCCATCGTCGGGTCAAGCGTCTTCAGCCGGCGAACGAGGCGCAGGCCGACGGACTGGCTGACCTGGGCCTTGCCGTGGGCCGCGGCGGGGATGACGATGTCAATCACCGCCGCCCAGGGGCGGGTTTGCTCGGCCAGGGCGAAGGCCGCCGCCTCGTCGCCGGCGGTGAACACCTCGTAGCCGTTGCTCCGCAGGAACAGGGCCACGCCGTCGCGATTGAATTCGTTGTCATCAACGACCAGAATACGTTTGTTGCCTTCGTCCGTCGCGCTCATGGGATGATTATAACGGAGAATGGTACGCTGATGACGCTGATTTTGAGGATTTTCGCTGATAAGAATAAAGAGGATTCCTTATCAGCGAAAATCAGCCAAATCAGCGTCATCAGTGGCCCATTTCTTCAATTGACAGCCGCCCGATTCGGAGTATCCTATTAAATGAGCAGAATGTAAGCAGCGGAACGGCCGTTGTCTCCGTCATTTCCCCCTAGCCGCGCCGCTCGCCTTTTCCAACGGGTTGCGGAGCCAGTAAGGCGACATTTCCTATACGTGGTTAGGAGGTCAATCGAATGAACCGCTCGTTCCCCCTGCCGCGGCGCAAGCTGCTGTTCGGCCTGGTCTTGCTGCTCGCCTTGGCGCTGATGCTCATCGCGCCGGCGGCGCAGGCCCAGACCGAAGCGCCCGAAGCCGCCCCTACCGATGGCCTGACCCCAGGCCAGCACGTCACCTACACCCAGCGTGTGCCGATCAACCTCGTGTTCGTCGGCTACGAACAGGGCGACTTCAGGATGAATGACCTGAAGAGCGTCCTCCCCAACAGTTATGCGCCGGCCGTCCGCGCCCCCATGTGGTACGGCCTGACCGGGCGCGACATGGGCCTGAAGTTCAACTTCCGGTACAACGTCACCTTCACTAACCGGGCGTTCGAGAATGACTTCTTCGGCTACCTGAGCGACATCGCCGTGCCCGGCCCCATGACCCCCGGCATGGTCTACTACAACAACCAGCAGACCAACGTCCTCGACGTCACCGACCCGGTCTGGTACATCGACGCGCCCTCGACCGAGGCGTGGCTGATGGACAACGCCGGCCGGCTGGGCGTGGATACGGCTAAGGGCTACACCATCTTCTTCGTCAACTGGTACAACCGGCCCGATTTCAACTTCCACCTCTACACCAAGACCGACTTTGCCGATCCCGACCTCGGCTACAACCACGGGGCCAACGACTGGTACCGCGTCACGACCGCCTGGGGCGGCAGCCACGGCCGCACGTGGTTCTATGACCTGTCGGCCGGGCCGGAGGACTGGAGCTTCACGGAGAACGTGGACAACCCCGACCTGGACGGCGACGGCATCGAGGAGTATCGCATGCCGCCCATCTGGGAGTACGCGCCCGACGGCTACCGCGACCCGGCGGCGCTGGGCGGCGACCTGGGGCTGGTGTCGCGCTACATCGCCATCAACCTGCTGTTCACTTCCTCGCCGCTCTATGACCCGCTGGCCAGCTCGCCGCAGCCGGGCGGGCAGAAGGTGGTCAATAACGAAGTGTTCGAGCTGGACGGCCAGCGCGCCGTGAACGGCACCGACTTTTACAGCGAGGCCTACACCCTCAGCCGGCTGGGCGCTCTGGAGCCGTACTATGAGTGGGAGGCGGCCACCGACCTGAACCGGCCGGCCGACGCCGGCATCGGTCGGGCGCTGCGCATCTTCAGCGGCAACGCCCTGGTCGGCGGCTGCTGGGAGGAGTACGGCACGCCCTTCGC
>NZ_JAYRVJ010000814.1:0-5383 GCF_041918635.1 Promineifilum sp. (SeqCode) | reverse complement strand
GGGCATCGGCCGCGAGGATTTGCGCAAGTTGCTCCAGATCAGCCCGTCGGCCGCGGCCTCGATGTTCGACATCATCCTCTCGCGCTGGCAGAACACGCAGAACCTGCTGCGGCAGAGCGAGAAGATGGCCCAGTTGGGCACATTCACGGCCGGCATTGCCCACGAACTGAACAACCCGGCTGCCGCCGTCCGGCGCAGCAGCGAGCATTTGGAGACCGCGCTGATTGAGTCGGCGCAGACCTTCACGCGCCTGGTGAGCGAGGGGCTGACGCCAGTGCAACGCACCGCGCTGGAGGGCTTCGTGGAGCGCGCCCGCGCTCAGGGGCGGCAGATGCCGACGCTGGACGCCCTGGCCCGCAGCGACCGGGAGGTGGAACTGGAAGAGTGGCTGGAGTCGCGCGGCATGGAAGACGCCTGGGCCTGTGCCACCATCCTGGTCAATGTGGAGTACAGCGACGCCGACCTGGAGCGGCTGGCCACGCTCTTCACCGGGCCGCAGTTCAGCACGGTCGTCACCTGGCTCGCCAACAACTACACTCTCATCAACCTGCTGATGGAGTTGCAGCAGGGGGCCAAGCGCATCTCGGAGATCGTCAAGGCGCTCAAGTCCTATACGTATCTCGACCAGGCGCCCATCGTGCGCTACAACGTCCGGCAGGGGCTGGAGGACACGCTGCTCATCCTGCGCCATAAGCTGAAGACCGGCATCACCATTCGCCGCGAGTATGATCCTGATCTGCCGGAGATCGACGCCCTGGGCAGCGAGCTGAATCAGGTGTGGACGAACATCATTGACAACGCCGCCGACGCGCTGCGCACCGCGGGCACGCCCGACCCGACCATGACCCTGCGCACGCGACAGGAGGGCAAGTGGGTTATCGTCACCATCGAGGACAACGGCCCGGGCATCCCGGCCGAGGATCAACCGCGCATCTTCGATGCCTTCTACACCACCAAGCCTATCGGCGAGGGCACGGGGCTGGGCCTGGACATCAGCTACAACATCGTTGTACACCACCATAAAGGAGACATTCGGGTAAAATCACAGCCGGGCCAGACGCAGTTCGAGGTCTGGCTGCCGAAGCAAGTGGAAAGTGATTAGGGACTAGGGAATACGGGTTAGGGAAGGGCGCGCTTCCCTAGCCCCTAACCCCTAGCCCCTAGCCCCTAAAAAGTATGTTGAATCGCATCGACGTCTACCCAACCCGCCGCTACGGTGAGTTCTGGCTGAGGCCGGGGCGGCCCTATCCGTTTGGGGCGACCATTGTGCCCGGCGGGGTCAACTTTGCCGTCTTCTCGCGCCACGGCACACAGTGTTGGCTTGTCCTCTGGCGCAAGGGGGAGCGCACGCCGCTGGCCGAGATTCCCTTCTTCGACGCCTTCCGCATCGGTCACGTCTGGGCGATGGTGGTGTTCGGGCTGGAGCACGAGGAGATCGAGTACGGTTACCGCATGGACGGGCCGCACCGGCCGCACGCCGGCCACCGCTTCGACGCCCGCGTGAACCTGCTAGACCCGTACGCGCGGGCCATCGGCGGCAGGGACGTGTGGGCCGCGCCGGCCGACCCCACCAACCCGCAGCGCTTCCGGGGCCGGGTGCTGCTCGACGACTTCGATTGGCAGGACGACCGCCAGCTAGAGATACCGGCCGAAGATCTGATCATCTACGAGATGCACGTGCGCGGCTTCACCCGTCACCCCTTGTCGGGCAGCCGCTTCCCCGGAACTTTTGCCGCTATCCGCGACAAAATCCCCTATCTGCTGGAACTGGGCGTCAACGCCGTGGAACTGATGCCCATTCAGGAGTTTGACGAGTTGGAGAGCAACTTCTTCAACCCTTATACGGGCCAACGCCTGGTGAACTATTGGGGCTACTCGACGGTCGGCTTTTTTGCGCCCAAGCCGGCCTATGCGGCGACCGGCCATCTGGGGATGGAGGCCGACGAACTGAAGGCGCTGGTGAAGCTGCTACACCGCAATGGCATTGAGATCATCCTCGACGTGGTCTTCAACCATACTGCCGAGGGCAACGCCGAGGGGACGACCATCTCCTTTCGCGGGCTGGACAACCGGACGTACTACATGCTGACGCCCGACGGCAGCTATTACAACTTCAGCGGTTGCGGCAATACGTTGAACTGCAACAACCCGGTGGTGCGCAACCTGGTGCTCGACGCGCTGCGCTATTGGGTGTCGGAGTACCACATCGACGGCTTCCGCTTCGACCTGGCCTCCATCCTGGGGCGCGACGCGGAGGGCCACCCGCTGTCGAACCCGCCGCTGCTGGAGTCGCTGGCGCACGACCCGGTGTTGGGCAAGACGAAGCTGATCGCCGAAGCGTGGGACGCCGGCGGCCTGTACCAGGTCGGCTCGTTCCCGGCCTATGGGCGCTGGGCGGAGTGGAACGGCCGCTACCGCGACGCGCTGCGCCGCTTCCTGAAGGGCGACCTGGATCAGGTGGCCGAGATGGGCCAGATGATCAAAGGCTCGCCGCACATGTATCTGGAGCGCGGCCCCACGGCTTCCATCAACTTCGTCACCTGTCATGACGGCTTCACGCTGAACGACCTGGTGTCCTACGCCGAGAAGCACAACCTGGCTAACGGCGAGAACAACCAGGACGGGGCGAACGACAATCACAGCTGGAATTGGGGGCACGAGGGGCCGACCGACGACCCTGCCATCATGGCCCTGCGCCGCCGGCTGATGCGCAACGCCATCGCCATTCTGATGGTCAGCCAGGGTGTGCCGATGATCCTGATGGGCGATGAGATGGCGCACACCAAGCAGGGCAACAACAACACCTACGCCCAGGATAACGAGCTGAACTGGATCGACTGGGGGCGGCTGGCCGAAAACGCCGATCTCTTTCGCTTCTTCCGCTATTGTATCGCCTTCCGCAAGGCGCATCCGGCGCTGCGGCGGCGCTATCATCTGCATGAGCGCGATCTGATTGACAGCGGTTTCTCCGACATCTCCTGGCATGGGTTGCGGGAGGGGGAGCCGGACTGGTCGCCGCACAGCCGCACGCTGGCCTTCATGTTGTGCGGCATGCACGCGGCCCTGTTGCCCGGCCGCACTGCCGACGATTATATTTACGTGGCCCTCAATATGCATTGGGAGCCGCACACGTTTGAACTGCCGCGATTGCGGGATGGCCGGCGCTGGTATCGTTTCGCCGATACGTTCCGCCCGTCGCCCGATGACATCTATGAACCGGGACACGAGCGCCCGCTGCGGACGCAGCGCAACCTCCCCGTGGGCCCGCGCTCGGTAGTGATTCTGGTGGGGCGATGATCCTGGAGCCACTGACGATTCCCGGCCGGTCGGAGATGCTGACGCAGTTGATGGACTACGTCGCCTGGGCGGCGGCCGGCGCTGGGCTGAGCGAACAGGTCAGCTACCGGCTGTCATTGGCGGTGGACGAGATCGCCACCAATATCGTGTTGCACGGCTACGAGGGGGCCGGCCGCCACGGCAACCTGACTATCTGGGCCGACACCGACGCGCAGCGGCTGCGTATCTTCCTGGAGGATACGGGTGAGCACTTTGACCCGCGCCAGGTTCCGCGCCCGGCCGACCTGGACCGCCCCCTGGAGGAGCGCAAGGATGGCGGTCTGGGCATCTATCTGGCGCTATGGGGGGTGGACGAGTTTCGTTATGAACGGAAAGGCATGGTCAATCGCTGTGTGTTCGTCGTGGAAAGAAGCCAACCATAGCATGGTAGTACAGGTTTCTTAACCTGTATGCCTTGTCACAGGTTAAGAAACCTGTGCCACGCTGATAGCCTCTATGCCCGTCACCTACATTCACGTCCTCGTTATCCATGACGACACCGCGCAGAGCGAGCAGTTGACGCGGCCGTTCCCCTCGTGGGGGTGGGACGCGACGCGCGTGTCGAGCGAGCCGGCCGGCGCGCTGGCCGCGTTGGCCGCCCGGCGCTATGACCTGGTGCTGCTCGACCTGCATGCCGCCGAGCGCGACGAGTACGCCTTTCTGCGCGACTGGCGGCAGCACCCGCCGTTGAGCGCCATCCCTGTGGTCATCACCTCGCGTCCCGGCCCATCGCTGGCGCGGCTGGCGCGCTGCATTGAACATGGGGCCACGGACTACATCACCCATCCCGACCATCACGTGCTACTGCGCGCCCGCCTCCAGAACGTTTTGCAGCGCAAGCTGTTGCAGGAACAGGCCAACACCGCCCTGGAGGCGTTCAACGAGATCGAGAAGATCGCCGACGATCTGCGGCTGGTCATCTTGCCCATCGGCGCGGCGCTGTCGGCCGAAGTGGACTTCAACCGGCTCACCGCCCGCGTCGTCCAGGAGGCGCAAGACATCTGCAACGCCGATACTGGCGCGCTCTGCCTGGCGCGGGAGGACGGGATGATGCATTATGTCTACATGCACATCCGGTCCACCGGCTACACCCATCAAGAAGAGGCGGGCGAAACCGGTTTCTTCGGCCCCGCGCCACTCTCCGACCCCGTCACGGGTGAGCCCAACTACGACAGCCTGGCGGTCTACGTCGCGCTGAGAGGGGAGTCGGTCAATCTGGGCGATCTACACGCGGGGCGCTTTGAGAACGAGCGGCTGACGCGCTTCGAGCAGCAGCACACCTACCGGGCCCAATCGTGCCTGGCTGTGCCGCTGCGCAGCGGGCACGTGGTGGGCGCGCTGATCCTGGTCAACTGCCGCCACCCGCTGTCCGGCGAGGTTGTCCCCTTCGACGCCTATCACCAGCAGGTGGCCGAGTCGCTGGCCTCCCAGGCGTCGGTCGTGCTGAACAACCGGCTGCTGAGCGACCGGGAGAACCAGTTGATGCGCTACAAGCGCGAACTGGAGATCGGCCGCGAGATCCAGCTGAGCTTCCTGCCCGCGCAACTGCCCGACCCGCCGGGCTGGGAGTTGAAGGCTTACTTCCGGCCAGCGCTGGAGGTGGCCGGCGACTTCTACGACGCCTTCCTGCTGCCCCACGGCCACGTGGCGCTGATCATCAGCGACGTCGTCGGCAAGGGGGTCACGGCGGCGCTGTTCATGGCTATCATTCGCAGCCTGTTCCGGGCCTTGTTCCAGCAGAATTACTTTCAGATCGATGCCGCGGGGGCCGGCCCAGGGAGCGGCGCGACGCTGACACCCTTCTCCTTCGTTGACCGGGCGGCGCTGCTGAATGCCATCCGCTTGACCAACGCCTACCTGTTGGCGAACCACGCCGACACCTACGCCTTTGCCACGATGTTCGCCGCCGTGCTGGATCCGGCGACGGGCCGCTTGCTGTACGTCAACGCCGGCCACAACCCGCCGCTGGTGTTGGGCCGGGCGCGGCAGGATGGGCGCGTGGTGCGCGAACAGTTGCCGCCGACCGGCCCGGCCATTGGACTGCTCG
>NZ_JAYRVJ010000813.1:0-4147 GCF_041918635.1 Promineifilum sp. (SeqCode) | reverse complement strand
GTCTTCGGCCGAAATGCCGTAATATTGGAATGTCTCGATGAGACTGTCGGAGGGGGATTTCACCGCGCCGAAGGTGCGGCCGTCGTCCAGCGTCACCTGGAGGCGGTCGCCGCTGACCATCAGTTGTTCGACCTGGTCTTCGCGGATGAAATCGGCCATTTCCTGGAGGGTGATCTGCTCCGGGCCGGTGAACCGGCCGCTGAGCCAGAGCTGTAGCCCCAGAATGATGGCAAAGATGGTCAGAATCCACACCCAGGTAGGGATATTGGGGCGATTCTCATTCGGTTGATCGTCCATATTACACAACTCCCGCGGAACAACCGGCTGCATTCGGTATGTTAAGGCGCTGAGGCACAAACTTACCGTGCCCGTGACGCACTTTCTAATATGAAAGCTTATCAAAATTCCTTAAGACACGCATGAGCGCTTAACAACTGATTATATATGGTAAAGTTGCCCCCTTGTAGGGGCGGGTTTCAAACCCGCCCTACAAGGGCCGGCGCAAGAAGGCGGGTTGCCAACCCACGCTACAAAGCTATAGTAGACGCGCACAGGATGAACCCCTATGGACCTCGACTATGCACTTGAAACAGCCATCGCCGCCGCGCGCGAAGCGGGGACGCTGCTGATGGATGGCTTCGGCCGCGAGAAGGCGATTCAGACCAAAAGCTCGGCCACCGATTGGGTGACCCAGTTCGACCTGGCCGCCGAGGCGCTGCTGCTCGACCGGCTGCGGGCCGCCTTCCCCGACCACGGCTTCATCGGCGAAGAGGGCACGGCCGAGACCGGCCGACAACCCTATACCTGGTACATCGACCCGCTCGATGGAACCAGCAACTACAGCCACGGCTTCCCCGTCTTCTGCATCTCGTTGGCCCTCTATCAGGGGCAACAACCCTGTGTCGGCGTCATCTATGACCCGGTGCAGGAGGAGTGCTTCAGCGCCATCGCTGGCCGCGGCGCATCTCTGACCGGCCGCCACGGCACAAAGGCGTTGCGCGTCAGCGCGGCCACAGAACTGGTCAGCAGCCTGCTGGCAACGGGCTTCCCCTACGACGCACACACCAGTCCTCTGGACAACGCCGCCTACGTCGCCCGGTTTGTCAAGCGGGCGTTTGGGCTGCGCCGGGCCGGCTCGGCCGCGCTCGACATGGCCTACGTCGCCGCCGGCCGGCTCGACGGCTACTGGGAGTTCAAGGTGCACGCCTGGGACGTGGCCGCGGGTATCCTGCTGGTGCAAGAGGCGGGCGGCCGGGTGACGGACATCGCCGGGCAGCCGCTCGCCCTCACACCCCAATTACACGTCCTGGCCAGCAACGGCCACATTCACGAGGCCATGCTGGCGGTTATTGGGGAGGTTAGTGATTAGTCATTGGTGACTGGAAATAACGATCAACGACCACCAACAGAAAAATCTGCTTAATCTGCGAAATCTGTGGATTCCTCTTAGCCATGTTGCCAACCGGCTTTGACATCCCCAACGAGATCGTCGCCGAGATGTGGCGCACCTTCACCGAGACGGGGCGCCTTAACCCGGAGGACGCGGCGCGGCTGGACCCGACCGTTGCCCGCTCCTGGCAGCGCTGCGTCTACCGCTTCAACCCCCTGGCCCGGCCGCGCGTGGCGACCATCAGCCAGAATGCCCTGACGACCATCATCCGCGCCCAACAAGACCTCATCACCATCGCCACCCCGTTCATCGAGGATATCTATCAGTATACCGAGCGCTCCGACTACGCCATCCTGCTGGCCGACGGCGCGGGCTGCATCCTGGAGATAGGCGGCGACGCCCACGCGCTGGGCAAGGCCGCCGACCTGGGTTTCCAGCAAGGCATGTACTGGTCAGAGAACAACGCCGGCACCAACGCCCTGGGGCTGGTGCTGCTGGAGGGAACGGCTGTCCAGGTGGTCGGGCCGGAACACTACTTTCGCTTCCTGCACGGCATCGTCACCGCCGCCGCGCCCATCCACGACGTGCGCGGGCGCGTCATCGGCCTGCTGGGCATGGTCGGCTCGGTGGAGACGGCGACTTCCCACACCCTGGCCCTGGTCATGGCTGCTGCCCGCGCCATCGGCAACCAGCTACAAGCCAACTGGTATCTGGAGGAGGCGAACCAGCACCTCAGCGAGGTCAATACCATCGTCGAGGCCATCACCGAGGGGGTCATCGTCTGGAACCAGCAGGGGGAGATACGCCACGTCAACGAGCAAGCGGCGGAGATGCTCCAGCTGAACCCGCGCGCCGCCGTGGGGCGTCCGCTGACCGACGTGCTAACCCTACCCCGCGAACTGACCTACGCCATCGAGCATGGCGGCGAGCTGCACGACGTTGAGTTGAGTCTGCAAGCGCTGGGGCGGGATGTGCGCTGCGTGTTGACGCTGCGGCCGATCTACGAGGCCGGAGCCCAGCCGGTAAGTTACGTCATTCTGCTCAACCCCATCGAACACGTGCGCCAGATCGCCCAACAGCAGTACGGCGCGCAGACGTCGTTGCGAATTGAGGACGTGCAGGCCGACTCCGGCAAGATGCGCCAGGTGGTGCGCCAGGCGCGCACGGCGGCGCGCGGAACCGCGCCGGTGCTGATGCGCGGCGAGGGGGGGGTGGGCAAGAACCTGCTGGCCCGCGCCATCCATAACGATGGGCCGCGCGCCGGACGGCCATTTATCGACATCAACTGCCGGGCCATTCCCCACGAACTGATGGCCCGCGAGATCCTGGGGCACGAGCAGGACACACTGACCCGCGGCCAGCCGAGCAAGTTCGAGCTGGCCGACGGCGGCACGCTGCTGCTCGATCAGATCGAGAACCTGTCGCTGGAGCTTCAGGCCGCACTGCTGCACGTCATCGAGACGCGGCACGTGACCCGGCTGGGCAGTTCGACGCCCATCCCCGTCGACGTGCGCATTATCGCTGCCACGACCGACAACCTGGAAGACCTGGTGGCTCAGGGCAGCTTTCTCTCGCACCTCTATTATCGCTTCGGCGTCTTCAAGATTGACGTGCCGCCCTTGCGCGATCGTATTGAAGACATCCCCCTGCTGGCCGAGCGCTTCCTGGCCCGACAGACGGCGCGCGAGGATCAGGCGATGTGGATTGAGGACGCGGCAGTGGCAATGCTGGCCCGCTACCCGTGGCCGGGCAACGTGCGCGAGTTCGAGAGCGTCCTGGAGCGGGCCATGAGCCAGAGCCGCGACCACATCATTCGGGCCGGCGACCTGCCAGAGATGGTGCGCAATGGCCGCGTCGTCAGCGGCCGGTATCCATTGGCTCAGCCGGTGCTCTCGGTGGGCGAGGCGGAGCGGGAGGCCATCTTGCGCGCCGGTTGGGCCTGCCACGGCCGCGTGACCGAGATGGCGCGCATGTTGGGCATCGGTCGCTCGACCCTGTGGCGCAAGATGAAGCGGCTCGACCTCTCGCCGGCTACTTTCAAACAGTAGGCGCTTCACAGGTACGTTTCAAATAGAAACATTGCGCGTCACGCGATGTTTCTATTTGAAACGTTTTTGCCCCTCCGCTTGACCTCTTCTCATCTGGGACTTATCATAGCCCTTGTGTGTTCTGCACAATTGCCGCTGCCTGAAACTGGCGAAAGTGACTGACCACACAGTCTCTACGGGTCCGTCGAAGTATATGCCGCAGTCAGTCCATGCTTGCCCGGGTGCGTCTTTCTCTGGTCTCATCGCTTTCTTTCGTTCACGCTGCCCGCTAGACCAGGCAAGACCGCCGCACTGCGACGCAAGGAGGTAAGGTTATCGAGCCAGAGCAAGCGCAACACCCCCGCGACTTCTGCAGAAACGTCAGTCATATTTCAACGAGGTTTCCGTTTCTGAACCCCTGAGAGAAAAAAGGAGAGAACAATGTCTAGTCCATTTGTAGGTGAAATCATCGGCACCATGCTCCTGATCCTGTTGGGCGATGGCGTGGTGGCTAACGTTGTCCTGGGCAAGACCAAGGGCAACAGCGGCGGCTGGATCGTCATTACCACGGCCTGGGCCCTGGCGGTGTTCGTCGGCGCTTATTCGTCGGCCGTTGTCAGCGGCGCGCATCTGAATCCGGCCGTCACCATCGGCCTGGCAGTAGCCGGCAGTTTCAGCTGGGGGGATGTGCCGTTGTACATCATCGCCCAGATGATCGGCGCTATCATCG
>NZ_JAYRVJ010000812.1:0-6463 GCF_041918635.1 Promineifilum sp. (SeqCode) | reverse complement strand
TGCCACAGTGTCTCAGCTATAAAGCGACCATGTGGCTCGACGCGCCGGCCACCGTTCGGCCCGGCCAGGAGTTCGAGGTAACGGCCTTCCTGCGAAGCGACGACTGTAGTTCGTTCGGGGGGCCAATGTACAGCTTGTACTCCAAACCGGGGATATGGGATTCGCCCCCGGACCGGGGCGCGAGCGTGGAAGCCGGCCAGACTGGTAGCTATACCTTCACGTTGACCGCCCCGGATGAGCCTCAGACGGTCGAAGTGGCCGTCGGCGCCTTCTTCGAGGTCTTCTATCCTCCGCCTCCTGGCTCTTGGAGTTGGGGCAGCAGCGGGACGCCGTGGTACACCATCACTGTTGAAGAGATCCAAGAGTAGGTGGAATGGGACGCTGATGACGCAGATTAGGCGCTGATTCTCGCGGTAGACTTGTCGAAACAGCGTCAATCAGCGCCAGAATCAGCGTCCCATTCTTGTGTGCGATTGCCCTGGTCTGAATTCGTGACTTGTGGCCGCCTGTGATAAGATCGTTCTATCATTATTCTCAGGAGGTCTGACAATGACAAAGGTAAGTTCGAACAAAGCGGCCGCTGCGAAGAGCTCCAACGCCTGGTTGTGGACGCTCGTCCGCGGCGCGATCGCCCTTATTCTCGGTATCTATTTAATGGTCGGCGCTCGAACCGCGCCTATCGCCATCGCCTATGCGCTGGCGATCTACGTAACCGTGTCCGGCGCCTTACAGACGTTTAGCGGTCTCTTCAACCGCGACGCGCCCGGCTCGACCACTGATCGCATACGCGGTCTGGTGGGTCTGGTCGGCGGCCTGGCGCTGCTGCTGCTGGCTTTCTTCAACGTGTTGTCGCTGGAACTGGCTTATACCTTCCTGGCTGTCCTGCTAATCATTTTCGGGCTGCTGGGGCTGTTCGAGGCGTTCTTCGACCGCGGCGGCGCGCGCTTTCAGTGGATGGCCGTCCTGGTCAATGCTTTGCTGGCGGCCTTGGGCGGGCTGGTGTTCTATTCGCGTGCGCGGGAGTTCGATTTGAGTCTATGGAGCGGCGTCATTCTGGCCGTTATCGGTGTGGCGGTGATCGCCTATGCCTATCTGGTCCAGAAGCCGCGGCCGAGCACGCCGGTGACGAGTGTGTAGAAGTTGAGAGTTAAGAGTTGAGAGGGCTCTTAACTCTCAACTCTTAACTCTCTTCGGCAGCCCTTGACATCGCGTCGGGCTGATCTATAATGGGTTTTCTGAAAGAGGTGCAACGCACGTCAAACGCGCGTCGCACTTGATATAGCGAATGCGTTGACTGGGACGAGTAGGTGCCGGGCGCGCGCCAGAGAGCGGATCGCCGTTGGCTGAGAGCGACCGCCGCGAACGAAGGCAGCGAATACCCCCCAGGAGCGGCCGCCTGAACAGGTTTGTGTGAGGCGAACCCAGGTTTGCCTCCATGGGCAGACCGGTGGGTCTGCCCACCCCAAATAAGCCGGCCCGGTTGGCCCCGTTATCGGCCGCAACGAGAGCGGGGATGTGTATGCATCCTCCGAAGTTGGGTGGAACCGCGACCGCCGTCGCCCCAATACGGGGCGGCGGCGTTTTCTTTTAAGAAGCTCACGCAAAGGGCGCAAAGAACGCCAAGAAGAATGCTTCTGGCTTTGCGTTCTTGGCGACCTTCGCGTTCTTTGCGTGAGCTTCTTCCGAGGTGAGAGATGGCTGACAATGGAAATGTACCCTACAACGAGACGGAGCTTTACCGCATCCGGCACTCGGCGGCGCACGTAATGGCCGAGGCGGTGACCGGCCTCTTCCCGGAGGCGCGACTGGCTATCGGCCCGCCCATCGAGGATGGCTTCTACTACGATTTCGACCTGGGCCTGGACGAACAGGGCAAGCCGCGCACCTTCACGCCCGAAGACCTGGAGGCCATCGAGGCGCGCATGGGCGAGTTGCTGCGCCAGAACGCGGCCTTCGAGCATGCCACCATGCCCGTGGACGAGGCGCTGCGCTTCTTCGCCGGCCAGCCCTACAAGGTTGAACTCATCCGCGAGCTGGCCGCCGGCAAGGTAGACGAGATGGGCAACCCGACGACGGAACCGGCCAGCGAGGTCGGCATCTACCGCCAGCGCGACTTTGTGGATTTGTGCCGCGGGCCGCACGTGCGGGGCACGCGCGATATCAAGGCCAACGCCGTGAAGCTGCTGCGCACCGGCGGGGCCTACTGGCGCGGCGACGAGAAGAACCCGCAACTCCAACGCATCTACGGCACGGCCTGGCAGAGCAAAGCCGAGTTGGACGACTACCTCAAGCGGCTGGAGGAGGCGCGGGCGCGCGACCACCGCCGATTGGGCAAGCAACTGGGGCTGTTCCACATCTCGCCGCTGGTCGGCTCTGGCCTGCCGCTGTGGCTGCCCAACGGCGCGGTGCTGCGCGAGACGCTGGAGAACTTCCTGCGCCAGGCGCAACTGGAGCGCGGCTACCTGCCGGTCATCACGCCCCACATCGGTAACCTGAAGCTCTACATCACCAGCGGCCACTACCCGTACTACAAGGACAGCCAGTACACGCCGATCCAGATCGATGACGAGGAGTTCCTGCTGAAGCCGATGAACTGCCCGCATCACATCGAGATCTACCGCAGCGAGCCGCGCAGCTACCGCGACCTGCCCTACCGGCTGGCCGAGTTCGGCACGGTCTACCGCTACGAAAAGAGCGGCGAGTTGAGCGGCCTGACGCGCGTGCGCGGCTTCACGATTGACGACTCCCACCTCTTCGTCGCCCCGGAGCAACTGGAGGAGGAGTTCATCGCCGTGGTCGGACTCATCCAGTATGTCTTCAGCACCATCGGCTTCCACGACTTCCGCGCCCGGCTGGGCACGAACGACCCGGCCAGCGACAAGTACGCCGGCGCACCGGAGATGTGGGAGCGAGGCATCAACGCCATCCGGCAGGCGGCCGACAAGCTGGGCCTCAACTACTCCGTGGAGGAGGGCGAGGCGGCCTTCTACGGGCCAAAGCTGGACTTCATCTTCCGCGACGCGCTGAAGCGGGAGTGGCAGTTGGGCACGGTACAGGTGGACTTCCTGCTGCCGGAGCGCTTCGACCTGGAATATACGGGTGAGGACGGCCAGAAGCACCGGCCGGTGATGATCCACCGCGCGCCGTTCGGCAGCATGGAGCGCTTTGTGGGCATTCTCATCGAGCACTTCAACGGGGCGTTCCCGCTGTGGTTGGCCCCGGTGCAGGCGACGCTCATTCCCATCGCCGACCGGCACGTGGAGTACGCCCAGGCCGTGGCCGCCGAGTTGCGCGCCGCCGGCCTGCGCGTCAGGGTAGACGACGGCAATGAGCGCATGAATCGGAAGATCCGCGACGCCCAACTCCAGAAGATCCCCTACATGCTCGTCGTCGGCGATAAGGAGATGGAGGCCGGCGCGGTGGCCGTGCGTACGCGCGACAACGAAGACCGCGGCGCGCTGCCGCTGGCCGAGTTCAAGCGGCAGGCCGTGGCCGCCGTCGCGTCGCGCTCGATGGAGTTATAAAGAATGGGACGCTGATGACGCTGATTTTTGGGATTCTCGCTGATAAGAGCCGTTACACTTTCTTATCAGCGAACATCAGCGTCATCAGCGCCATCTGCGTCCCATTCTTATGGAGTGATCTACATGCAACCACAGGAAAACGCCGAACCCTACGACCAGAGCGATCTGTTCCGGCTGCGGCACACAGCGGCCCACGTCATGGCCCAGGCGGTGCTGGAACTGTTTCCGGGGGCGAAGATCGGCATCGGCCCGCCCATCGTTGACGGCTTCTACTACGACTTCGATCTGGGTGCGGACGAGGACGGCCACCCGCGCACCTTCACCCCGGCCGACCTGGAGCGCATCGAGAAGCGTATGCGCCAGATCATCGCCGGCAAGTTCCCGCTGCGCTATCGCGTGGTGACCGCCGATGAGGCCCGCGACCTGTTCAAGGACCAACCCTACAAGCTGGAGATCATCGAGGGGCTGCTGCGCGGCGAGTTCAACGAGTACGGCGACGACGTGGAGGACATGGCCCGCGCCGTTGAGAATCTGGTCATCAGTACCTACCGGCACGATACGTTCGAGGACCTGTGCAAAGGGCCGCACGTGGCCCACACCGGCCTCATCCCGGTGGATGCCTTCCAGCTGACGGGCACGGCCGCCGCTTACTGGCGCGGCGACCAGTCGAGGCCAATGCTCCAGCGCATCTACGGCACGGCCTGGCACAGCAAGAAAGACCTGAAGCGCCACCTGCAACTGCTGGACGAGGCCAAGAAGCGCGACCACCGCAAGCTGAGCCGCGAACTCGAACTGTACATCATGGACGAGGAGATCGGCCCCGGCCTGCCACTGTGGCTGCCCAACGGCAACATCCTGCGCGAGGAACTGGAGAAGCTGGCCCGCGAGATGGAGGACGCCGGCGGCTACCAGCGCGTCGCCACGCCCCACATTGCCAAGGAGGAATTCTTCCGGCATAGCGGCCACTTACCCTTTTTCGCCGAGTCGATGTACCCGCCGATGGAGCGGGAGGACACGCGCTACTACCTGAAGCCGATGAACTGCCCGTTCCACCATAAGATTTACGCCAGCAAGCCGCGCAGCTACCGCGACCTGCCGCTGCGGCTGGCGGAGTACGGCATGGTCTACCGGTACGAGCAGAGCGGCGAGCTGTTCGGGCTGATGCGCGTGCGGGCGTCGGAGCAGAACGACGCCCACATCTACTGCGCCGAGGATCAGGTCGAAGCGGAGTTCATGACCGTCATTGACCTCTACCGGCGCTACTTCGAGCTGTTCGGCATCGAGCGCTTCGTGATGCGGCTGAGCCTGCACGACCGGAAGCGGTTGGGCGTGAAGTACGCTGACGACGAGGCGGCCTGGCTGAAGGCCGAGGAGATCGTGCGGCGGGTCATGCGCCGGGCGGAAGTCCCGTTTGTCGAGGCGCGCGGCGAGGCGGCCTTCTACGGGCCGAAGATCGACGTGCAGGCGTGGAGCGTCATCGGCCGCGAATTCTCGCTGGCGACCAACCAGGTGGACTTTGTCCAGCCGGCGCGCTTTGGTTTGACGTTCACCAACCGCGACGGCCAGCCGGAGATGCCCTACTGCATCCACCGCGCGCCGCTGGGCACGCACGAGCGCTTCATCGGCTTCCTGATCGAGCACTACGGCGGCAACTTCCCCGTCTGGCTGGCTCCGGAGCAGGCGCGGGTCATCCCCATCACCGACGACCACCACGACTACGCCCGGCGTGTGGCGGCCGAGATGGAAGAGGCCGGCATCCGCGTCCGCGCCGACCTGGGCAGCGATCGGATGGGGGCCAAGATACGGGACGCGCAACTGATGAAGGTTCCCTACATGGCTATCGTTGGCGGCCAGGAGGCGGCGGCCGGGACGCTGGCGGTGCGCTACCGCGACGGGGAGCAGCGCAACGATATGCCGCTGGGTGAGTTCGTTGCCCACGTGCGCCGGCGGATCAAGACGCGGTCGCCGGAGCTTTAGCGGTGTATTGCTAATCGAGGCCGGAACCGGTCACGTTGCCAAAGCGCCATCATGTTCGTCACGACCGATTCCGCCTCTCTCGCGCTGTTGATGCCGGCGGCGGGCAAATCCTGGCGGCAATACCTGCTGCCGGCGCTGGTCTTTCTACTGCTAGTCACGGCGCTGAACCTGCCGTTGGTCATGAATCTGGGCACCCACGTCATCGGCCGGCCGTTTGATGACGCCTTCGAAGTTCTGTGGCAATTGGCATCGGTCAAAGAAGCGGTATTCGAGACACACACAAGCCCCTTCTACACCCCGCACATCTTCTTCCCGCAAGGCTGGTACACAGCCAGCGGCGCGCAGCCGCCCTGGTACTTCGTGCTGTTGGCCCCATTGACGGCGGCGCTAGGCCCGGTAGCCACCTATAACCTGTCCATACTCAGTTGTCTCGTTGTGGCCGCTCTGGGGGCTTGTTGGGTGGTGCACAAGTTAACGGGCAGCCTGTTCGCCGGCGTAGTGGCCGGGTGCGCGTATATCGGCGCTCCCGTCTTTGCGCTGCACATGAATGGGTTCTTTAACATGCTGATCGGCATGATGTTTCTGCCCTATGCCGTTGGCAGCGCGTACATAGCCGTGACTCACCAGGGCGCGCGCACCTGGCTCTGGGTGCTCACAGCCGGCGCGTTCCTGGCAGCCGCTGTCCTGGGGCAATGGTATTATCTGTTTATCGCCACCCTACCTCTGCTTGGCCTGGTTCTCTTCGTCTCGTCCGAAGTTCGTGTCCCGGTGAGGGTGTGGCGATTGATAGCTATTGGCGGCGTGGCCTTGCTGATCATGGCGCCTTTTGCCCTGTTGACCCTGCGCGCGCGGCGGGCCATGCTTCCGGGGGGCGCATCCTATCCGCTCAGCATGAGTGAGCAATTGGGCTTTAGTCCCGATTACTTGCTCAGCCCCAATCCGTTTCACCCTCTCTGGCGCGA
>NZ_JAYRVJ010000811.1:0-1803 GCF_041918635.1 Promineifilum sp. (SeqCode) | reverse complement strand
TTCGATGCCCTTCATCATCTCCGGCACAAAGTTCTTGGGGTCATTCATCAACTTTTTCATCTTGCGGTCTCCTTGCACGGTTTATGGGGGTTATGGGGCTGTGATCGCTTGCCAGTTTTTAGCGATCGTTTCGGCCATCACAGCGATGGCGATAGAACCAGCGTCATAGGTGTTGCAACTGCGCTCGCCGGTGTAGGCGGCGCGGCCTCGTTTGGCGATCCACGGTTTGATGACTTCAGTCTGTTCGCGCGCCTTGACGGCCGCGGCATCCAGCGCCTCCTGGACAGCGCCCCCGTTTTTCAACACGCACTCCAGCTCATCGACGGCCGGAATGAATGCATCGAGCAGGGTCTTATCGCCCAGGTCCGATTGACCCCGTTTCTTCATGCCCTCCTCGGCGGCGCGCAGCATGGCGATCACGTCGTTGGCGGTCAGGTCGCTCTTGTCCCCGGCGGCGAACCCGGCGCGCATGAAGCCCGTGCCCCAGATCGCCCCGGAGACGCCGCCCACGCGGCTGGTGATGATCATGGAGACTTTCTTCAGGAAGACGCCGGGCGACGTGCGGTCGAGCGTGTCCCACTCGTCCATCAATTTGCGAAAGCCGTTCGCCAGGGAGAGACCGAAATCGCCGTCGCCCACCACGCCGTCCAGTTCGGCGAAATAAAACTCATTCTCCAGGGCGACATCGGAGATGGTGCGCACGACGCGCTCCGTGACAGCGAGACTAGAATCCGTCATAGTGCCTCCTTGTATGTTTGAATGAACCATCCTGTCAGTCTTTGGCGGCGAGCACCGCTTCCAGGTCTGGCACGGTGATGAAGCCGCGCGGCGCAACGCCGGCGCGGTCGGCCAGCACCCGGATCGGCTCGCCGTCCGGGTCGCCCAGGCCGGTGACCACCAGAGCGGCCTCATCGAACGCCTCGTCGCGGGTGAGGTCGTTGACGGTGACGATGCAGGCCAGGCCGGCGGCGGTGGCCGCCAGCAGGCCGTTGCGCGAGTCCTCGACGACGACACACTCGGCCGGGTCCAGATGGAGCTTGTCGATAGCCAGGAGATAGATGGCGGGGTCGGGCTTCTTGGCCTTGGCCATGTCCCCGGCGAAGACGCCGGCGAACCTGGCGGCCGTCTCCGCGCCCATGACGTGGTCGAGCACGGCCTGAACGGAGGACAGGGAAGAGGTGGAACAGACGGCCAGCTGCCAGCCCGCGGCATAGGCTTCCTCGGCCAGCCGCTTGACGCCAGAACGCCCTGGCAAAGCCCCGCCGGCGATCAGCTCCTTGTAGATCTCCGACTTGCGCTTGTGCCAGCCGGCCACGACGTTCCACCACTCGTCCTCGGCGTCGGGCACGGCGTAGACGGCGCGGAAGTCGTCGTCCCGCCCCAGGCTGGCCATGCGCTCCTTGCCGCCGCCGATCTTGACCTTCTCGGCGTACTGCGCCAGGCTCCACTGCCAGTCAACGCCCTGCTCGCGCCACATCTGGTTGAACGCCGCCAGGTGGCCGTCGCGCTCGGTATCGGCGAGAACGCCGTCGCAATCGAAGATGAGCGTCCTGGTCATGCCTGGCCCTCGCTGCCGAACAGCCGGAAGTAGTGCTGCGCCATGGCGATCACGTCGTCGCGCACGGCGCTGATGAGCTTGATGGGGTTGTATTCGTGCGGCTTGGCCGTCAGGTAGTTGCGGAAGCCGTCGGCATAGGTCTTCTTCAGGTCAGTGGAGATGTTGACCTTGGCCGCGCCCAGGGCGATCAGCCGGTGGAAGACATCGTCAGTCAGGCCGCTGCCGCCGTGCAAGACCATCGGCAT
>NZ_JAYRVJ010000810.1:0-2003 GCF_041918635.1 Promineifilum sp. (SeqCode) | reverse complement strand
GGCACGCTGCAGGTGCTCTACCACTTCGCTGAGGGCGCGGCCATCGTCACATTGCGCGTCACTGTGTCGCGCGACGACCCGCGCGTGCCGACACTGCGCGAGATCATCCCGCTGGCAACCATTTACGAGCGGGAGTTGAATGAGACACTCGGCGTGGCGGTGGGCGAAGGGCCGGTCATCACGCGGGCGGGCGACCGGCTGTTCCTGCCCGACGACTGGCCGGATGGCGTCTATCCACTGCGCAAGGATTTCCAGGGCTTACCACAATGACCACGTTACCGACGACCGATCGCTTTGTCATCCCCATCGGGCCGCAGCACCCCGCGCTGAAGGAGCCGGGTCACTTCGAGTTCACCGTGGAGGGAGAGACCGTCACGGCGGCATCCGTCCGCCTCGGCTACGCCCACCGGGGCATCGAGAAGGGCACGGAGAGCCGCAACTGGACTCAGAACCTCTACCTGCTGGAGCGCATCTGTGGCATCTGCTCCCACATCCACAGCACCGCCTACGTCGTGGGCGTCGAGCAGTTGGCCGAGGTCGAAGTTCCGGCGCGCGCCCAGGCTATCCGTGAGGTCGTCGCCGAACTGGAGCGCATTCACAGCCATCTCCTATGGCTGGGCGTGGGCGCGCATGACGCTGGCTTCGACACGCTCTTCATGTACACGTGGCGCGACCGCGAGACGGTGATGGATTTGCTGGAAGGGCTTAGCGGCAACCGTGTCCATTATTCGGCCAACGTGCTGGGCGGCGTCAAGTTCGACATCTCTGACGAGACGGCGGTGGCCATCCTGAAGGGCGTGGACTACCTGGAGGAGCGGACGCAGCACTACCGCCAGGTCGTCGCCCAGGACGCCTTCTTCCTACAGCGCACCCGCGGCGTGGGCGTGATGACCCGCGACGAAGCGCTCCGCTTCGGCGTCGTCGGCCCGACGGCGCGCGCCTCCGGCGTGGAGCGGGATGTGCGGGTGGATTCGCCCTACATCGCCTATGCCGACTTCCCGGCCGAGTTGCAACTATTGACGGCCGGCGACCTGGAAGCGCGTTTTCTCGTCCGGCTGGACGAGCTATTCGACTGCTACCGGCTCATCCGGCAAATCCTGGGGGCGTTGCCCGCGGGCGAGCTGACCGTCAAGCGCATGCCGCGCAAGCTGAAGGCCGGCGAGGTGATCAGCCGCGTCGAAGCGCCGCGCGGCGAGCTGTTCTACTTCATCCGCAGCACCGGCGGCGAGTCGCCCGACCGGATCAAGGTGCGCACGCCCACGCTGTGCAACATGGGCTCGGTGGTGAGCCAGGCAGTCGGCCATAACCTGGCCGACGTGCCCATGATCCTGGTTGGCATCGACCCCTGCTTTTCCTGCAACGACCGCGCCGTCACTATCGCCAGACCTGACAGGTCTCAGAAGACCTGTCAGGTCTGGACCTGGTCGGAACTGCGACAATATGGCATCGACTACTACCGCCGGCAGATGGCCGGCGGCTGAAAGGACCTATCATGTCCATCGCCCGTGACCTGATCAGTCTGCTGTTCTTTCCCGCCGGTCTGGGTCTCATCGCCGCCGGCCTGCTCTTCCAGTGGGCCGACCGCAAGCTGCTGGCCCGCTTCCAGAATCGCCTGGGACCGCGCTGGTTCCAGCCCTTCGCCGACGCTCTGAAACTGCTGAGCAAGGAAGAGATACGGCCGGACGGGGCTAACCCATTCCTGTTCGCCCTGCTGCCGGTGCTGGCCCTGGCCGGGACGTTGACGGCGGCGCTCTACGTGCCGCTCTTCGGCCTGTCGCCCCGCTTCAGCTTCCCCGGTGACCTCATCGTCACCATCTACCTGCTCAGCCTGTTGACGCTATGCACGGGCCTGGCCGGGGCGCAGACCCGCGACCGCTTCTCGCTGGCCGGCGCGCTGCGCGTCTTCACGCAGATGTTCGCCTATGAAGCGCCGTTCATCCTGGCCCTGCTCAGCCCGGCTATGGCCCTGATGATCGCCGGCGGGGGCGGCAGCTGGCAGATCG
>NZ_JAYRVJ010000809.1:0-3621 GCF_041918635.1 Promineifilum sp. (SeqCode) | reverse complement strand
TGGGTCAGCGGCACGACGTTCTGGGTCAGGATGACCGGCTCGTCGTTCTCGCGGAACAGCTTCTTGAGCAACAGGAGCGGGGCGTCTGGCGCCAGATGGAGTTCGGCGGCGGCCGTCGGCTGGAGCAGCGGGGAGGCCGCCGTGGTCTCGTTGGCCTCCAGGATGCTGACCGACGGCGTAAAGCCGTGGGCCTTCAGCATCGCCGCGTAGTCCCAGATTTCTTCCAGCCGCGAATGGATTTGCAGCACGGGGTCGTTGACGAACGTGCCCGCGCCCTGCCGGCGGCTGATCGTCCCTTCCATCTCCAGCCGGCTGAGGGCGTCGCGCACCGTTGTCCGACTGACGCCGAGCACGCCGGCCAACTCCACTTCCGGCGGGATGCGCCCCCCGGCGAACTCGCCGTTGACGATCATCTCCTTGAGATGGGCTTTGACCTGGTCGGTCAGGGAGGGGGCGCGACGGAGCATGGCGGCGGGTCAGCGAGCAGTAAACAGTAAGCAGTATTCAGTAATATGGTATGGTTGTATGACGAATCATAGCCGAAAGGAGCGTGCTGTCAAGAGCAAATGCGTACATGATGACGCTTGATTGTAACGTTCTAAGCGCGTTAGTGTTGTTTCTGATGCAGCTTCTACGAGTGTTCAGTTGCCAGCCTGTAGATTTGAACGAGGAATACAAGATGGCCGATTCAACCGACAGCCACCAAGATAACCTGCGCGCCGAATATAGCGAGGTCTCGGCCAACATCCGCTGGCTGGCCGACGTACGCTTCAAGCTGCTGGGGCTGGTGCCCCTGGCGACTCTCCTGGGCGGCTGGTTCCTCACCTCTGACACATCGACAATCAATCCCCTGGTCTCGCTGTTTGGTTTGGTGATTACGGTGGCCCTGATGATCTACAATGAGCGCAATGATCAGCACTACGGAGAGCTTATCGGCCGGGCAAAGAGCTTGGAACGAGCGCTTGGACTTGACGAAGGGCAGTTCAGCCAACGCTCAGGTACGTGGCTGACGCTGTGGGGTATCAAGGTGAACCACAGTACAGCCGTGTACCTCATTTATCAGACATCCATTACAGTCTGGTTCTTCGGCGTTCTGTACCCTCTGCTCTATTACGGCCAGCGGGCCTTCACAGCTGGCCAATCGCTTTCTGGCCCCCTCGGTAGGGATTCGATCGCTCTGATCTCGGCAATTATCTCCGTGCTGGCTGTCTGCTTCTTCGTTTGGGAATTGGGACGCTCAAAGAAGGCTCGAGAGAAAGAGATGCGGACTGCGGCAATGGCAGCGATGGGGATCATCGTGGGCCTTCCCCGCCAACTCATGCTGAATGATGAGAAGTGGAAGGAGGTGCGCGAGCATTTGGAGAAGGTGACTACGCTGACTGATGAGGAAGAGCGTCGACGGCGGGAAGCTGAGGCGAGAAACTACATCCTTAAACAGGCCAGTCCGGCGCGTTACTTGCTCCCCGACGCTTCTATCGAAAAGTGGGATATCGAGTCGGCAGCCAACCTGGCAGCCCTCCTAACGCACTTGCCCTCACGCTGGTACAAGACTATGTATCGCCAGCGCATGATCGAGAATGATGAAGTCGCTGTTAGTGAAAGGTTGGAAGGCGTTCCCTGATCCAGTAGCCGGTACGCCTCTACGGCTTGCGGGTCGTATCCGCCTCTGATAAAATGAAAACAGTAATGGGGCGTCGCCAAGTGGTTTAAGGCACCGGACTTTGAATCCGGCATTCGCTAGTTCGAATCTAGCCGCCCCAGCTAATCAGAAAGGGATTTGTCCAGACAGACACCAAACAATGAGGTCGCAGCAATCGCGCGACCTCTTTTTGTATGATTCGCCTTCGGGATTTCTATAACGCTGCCAACTGGCGCGCAAGCAACTCCGCTGTATTATCTTAGGCAGTGCTATTCCACACACGCGAGAAGCCGTCCTGAAACGGAATGATTAGGAGCAATCGCCAATGAGCATAGATCTAGCCGCCAAACGAGCAACCTTCCGTAAGCTTCACGAGTCCGGCCACTTCATCATTCCCAATCCGTGGGACATCGGCAGCACCCGCCGGCTGGAAAAACTCGGGTTCAAAGCGCTGGCCTCCACCAGCGCCGGCGCCGCCTGGGCGTTGGGGAAAGAGGACGGCGAACTGACACTGGCCGAGGCGCTAGACCATTTGCGTATGTTGTGCGCCGCCACCGACTTACCCATTAATGCGGACTTCGAGGGGGGATTTGCCGATCGGCCCGAGGATGTCGCGACCAACGTGACGCTGGCTGTCGATACCGGGGTGGCGGGACTTTCCATCGAAGATCGCATCGGCGCGGACCTTTACCCCCTGCCGCTTGCCGTCGAGCGCATCCAGGCGGCGCGGGCGGCCATCGACGCTTCGGGCCAGGATGTGATGCTCATCGGCCGGACGGAGCACTTTCTCATCGGGCGAACAGACGTCGGCGCGGCCATCGAGCGCCTGGTCGCCTATTCAGCCGCCGGGGCCGACGTGCTCTATGCTCCCCGTATGGCGGCCCTGGACGACATCAAGGCCATCGTGGAGGCGGTCGCGCCCAAACCGGTCAACGTCTTGCTGCACAGACCGGATCTGAACGTCGCCGAGTTGGCGGCCCTCGGCGTCCGTCGCATGAGCGTCGGCGGCTGGTTGGCCCGATATGCCTGGGACGCCTTCGAGCAGGCCGCGCTATCGGTGCGCGATCAGGGCTATTTGCCGCATTTTGGTCATGGATGAACTATAGCTCGACGGTCTCCTTGCCGCCGGGCAGGGAACTCTACTCAATAAAGAAGGCTACGAAACGTCCGTAGCCTTTTTGTTTTAGACAACGCTTTGCCAGCGATGACTACCTCATCGGCGTTTTCCCAATTCCGCCACCGCCGGGATTACCTCACGCCCGATCAGCTTCAGCGGCGTCAGCTCGTGGACATTAGGGACGCTGGTAAAGATGACGTGCTGGATACCGAGATCGGCCAACGCCCGGCAGTTATCGATGACGTCAGCGACAGTCGCGCCGCCCAGGCCGGCATTGAATGACGTGATGACCGTGCGTTCGATCTCGTCGTAGTCGCGACCCACCTCATCACAATGGCGCTTCAGCACGTCCAACTTGTGGACGAGCGCGCTATGGTCGCCAAAGGCAAACAGATTGCAGGCATCCGCATATTGAGCGACCAGCCGCAGCCCCTTCTTCTCGCCAGAACTGCCGATCAGGATTGGGGGGTGAGGTTTGGTAAGGGGTTGAGGACTGTTGATGGGTTCGGCCAGATGGTAGTGCTGGCCGTGATAGGGCGAAAAATCGCCCGACCACATCTGCTTGGCGATCTGAAGCGTCTCTTCCAGCCGCTCGAAGCGCTCTTTCAGGGGCGGGAAGGGCAGCCCAAGCCCCACGGCTTCTCGTTCGTACCAGCCGGCGCCGATGCCCAGCCAGGCGCGTCCCCCCGAAAGCACATCGAGCGTCGTCACCTGCTTCACCAGAAAGCCCGGCGCGCGATAGTTGACGCCCGTCACCATCGTGCCGAGGCGCGCCCGTTCCGTCACGCCCGCCAGAAAATTCAGGGCGCTGTAGCCTTCCAGCATCGGGTCTTCGGCTCTCCCCATCCCGCCGCCTTCAATCTGG
>NZ_JAYRVJ010000808.1:0-4740 GCF_041918635.1 Promineifilum sp. (SeqCode) | reverse complement strand
GAACAGGCGGTAAAGGAAGCGCTGCACGCGCAAGTAGGCGGAGTGGCGTGGATCGAGGACGCCGCTGGCGACCAGCCAGTCGCGCAGGAAGCCCAGCCCGGTCGCGGCGGCGAAGAGGCTCCCGGCGATGAGCGCCATCGGTCGCGGCACGATAGGCCACAGGACGACGCTCAGGAAGCCCATCTGGAAGCCGGCGAAGATGCGCCGGTGGGCGCTGTCGGGGATGTCGTGGATGGGCCGGCCCAGCCGCCGGCGCAGCCACAGGCCGAAGACGAAGAAGTAGCGCGCCAGCCCCAACCCCAGATACCACCACGGCAGTTGGCCGAAAGAGACGGCCAGCAGGATCACGACCAGCGTGCCCAGACCGTCGAACTCCATGTCGAGCGCGCCGCCAAGGGCAGTCACGTGGTCGGCGCGGCGGGCGAGGTAGCCGTCGAAGTAGTCGGCCACGTCGGTCACGGTGTAGAGCAGGACGATGACCCAGGCCAGCGCGCCCGGCGGCCAGGGGCCAAAAAGGAAGCCGGCCAGCAGACCGATGCACAGGCCGCGCACGAGGGTCAGGACATTGCCGGGGCCGAGCGTCGGCAGGAGATCGCTCCCAGACCTGACAGGTCTTTCGAGACCTGTCAGGTTTACGACCCGCCGGTTGGCCGGCAGGTTGCGCCAGAGCACCCACAGCCCATAGGCCAGCGCGGCGGCCGACAGGGCCAACCAGCGTTCGCTGTACGGCCACGCTGGCTGTAAACGCCAGTAAAACGCCAGCCAAGTCACGGCCCAGAGGGACGCGACGGCGACCCACTGGCGGCGCAGCGAGGGAAGCGCCGCGTTCGCTACCACCCCGTCGTCCCCGGTTCGCCCTTAAACGGGCCGACCACGTCGTTGGTGATCCAGCCGCCGTAGAACCGGCCCGGCTGAGGGCGGGCCTGTTCGCCATCCACCAGGCACGCGTCCATCGGCGCGGGGTAGAAGGCGATGTAGTCGCGGATGGGGGCGAAGTCGCGCGTGGGGTTGGGATAGGTCCAGGCGGCGTTAGCAACGCGCCGCCCGTTGACCTCTAGCGCGTAGTAGCGCGCCTCTCCCTTCCATTCGCACCACGAATGTCCGTCCTCCGGCCGCAGGTATTCCGTGCGCACATCTTCGGGTGGGATGTAGTACACCGGCGGGTGGCTCGTCTCCAGGACGCGCCACGCTCGGCGGGTGTCGGCGATGGTACTGCCATTAAAGATCACTTGAATGTGTCGGGCTGTCTCTTCCAGGCGGGGTGGGCGGGGATAGTCCCAGACGGATTCCTGGCCTGGCTCCGGTTGAATCGGTTGGGGTCGCATGGTTGTCCCTCTCGGCGCTCCAGAACTGACGAATGTGGAAAGGGATTATAGGTGACGTAAGGCGATTTGGGCACTGTTGCCGAGCACTGATTGCCCTCCCACACGTTGCGAATCGGTTGAACCGCTTTATACTAGCCCCATCATCCCTCCGGCTAAGTCTGGCGACATGTGGCCGGGAATCATCAGGAGGCATCGTGACACCCCAACCCGCCATCGGCGACGCCTTGCGCCGCTTCACCTACAGCAAGACCTTCATCATCGGCTTCGGTTTCCTGGGCATCAGCATCGTGTGGCCCATCTTCAACCAGTTTGTGCCTATCTTCCTGCAGGCGGGCAACCCGCAGTTCGAGGCCCAACTGCTGGCCGAGGGGCGGGCCATCCCCGACGTAGTCGGCTTCGGTCTGGCCCCGTCGTTGGCCCTCTTCATCATGACCTGGGACAACCTCATCAACGTCTTCGTCCAGCCCTGGGTGGGGGCGCGCAGCGACCGGACGTGGACGCGCTTCGGCCGGCGCAAGCCGTGGATACTGGTCGGCCTGCCTATCGCCGTGCTGGGCTTCGTCCTGCTGCCCTTCGCCCCGACGGCGTTGGCTATTGCCGCCTTCATCCTGATCACCAACTTCGGCATGGCCCTCTTCCGCTCGCCAACGGTCGCGTGGCTGGGCGACCTCTTCCTGCCCGACGACCGCAGCAAGGCCAACGGCATCATCAACCTGATGGGCGGCATCGGCAGCCTGCTGGCCTTCCTGGGCGGCGGCTTCCTGTTCAACAATTTCGGCCGGGCCGCGCCCTTCATCGCCGGGGCGGTGCTCATGGTGGTGGCGTTGGCGGTGGCTCTGTGGCGCGTGCGCGAGCCAAAAGAGGTGGCGGCCGGGGCCATCGACGAGGCCGCCGAGCCGCACCTGTCTCTGTTGGAGAGCCTGCGCCTGCTCGGCCGCAGCGCCGACCGCGGCGGCATCTACGTCTTGCTGGGCATCCTCTTCTGGTTCATGGCCTTCAACGCGCTGGAGGCGGGGTTATCGTCCTTCGCCGTCTTCACCCTGGGCATCGCGCCGGGCACGGCTTCGATCTATGCCGCGGCCATCAGCCTGTCGTTCATCATCTTCGCCTGGCCGGCCGGGGTGGCCGGCACGCGCTATGGCCGGCGCGGCGTCATCCTGGCCGGACTGACTGGGCTGACGATCCTGTTCGCCGCCGCCTATTTTCTCATCCAGGGGGCAGCGACATTCATCATCGTCCTCGTCCTGGGCGGCCTCTTCTGGGCGATGGTCAACGTCAATAGCCTGCCTCTCGTCTACGATTACGGCGACGAACGCCAGATCGGGACGTACACCGGCCTCTACTACTTCTCGTCGCAACTGGCGGCCGTGCTCGGGCCGACGCTGGGCGGTGTGGTGGTGGACGTGCTGGGCGACCAGTACCGCTGGCTGTTCCCATTCAGCGCCGTCTTCATGGCCCTGGCCTGGCTGGTCATGACCCGCATCCGCGCGCGGGTGGTGACGGTGGCCGCATCATGACCAACGACGTGACCCTGCCGGGCCGGATCATCTTGCGGCGCGCCGGTCCGGATAGCGCGACGGTCATGGCCGCGCTGGTCAACGCTCACTCGCGATACCTCGTCGGCACGCGGCGGGCGCTGGTTGACGGCGACGGCGACCTACGGCTGGCGCGCTACGTGCCGGCCGCGGCCGAGCAGTACCTCGGCCACATCAGCTATGCCGCGCCGGGCGCGCTCTTTCACCTTATCTCCCGACCGCCGCACGTGGTGGTGGAGCTGGGCTGCACGCTATTATCCGGTTTCGTCAGGGCAGCGCCCCTCGCTCTGGCCTGGCTGGAGGAGCGCGCCAGGGAACTGGCCCAGCCCGCCCCGGACGGAGCGCGCGTCGTGTGGCAGTGCACCCAGTTGGCCGACGATACCGCTGGCATCCAGGTTCTTGAGCAGCACGGCTTCCGGCTGGCGCGCGAGTGGGTACATTTTGAGTTGGCGCTGGAGGAGCCGCCGGCCGTTGCGCTACCGGAGGGCGTGACCATCCGGCTGATGGACCCGCGCACCGACTGGCCGGCCGTTGGCGCGGCGATGGATGAGGCATTCGCCGACCACTGGGGTGAGATGGGGCCGGAGGCGCGGACGCTGCTGGAAGAGGACGAACCGGTCGACGAGGCTACCGACGAGATGGACGACGCAGAACCGGAGGATGACCCCTACTCTAACTCGCTCGGCCTGTGCTTCGTGGCCGAGGCGGACGGGCAGGTGATCGGCTCGTGCCTGTGTAACGCGCGGACGATTGAATGGGCCGACAGCGGCAAGATCGGCAGCCTGAGCGTGCGTCGGGCGTGGCGTGGACGGGGTGTGGGGGCCGCGCTGACGGCTACGGCGCTCGACGAGTTCCACCGGCGCGGCATCCGGCGCGTGATTACCGATACCGACAGCGACGGCTTCACTGGGGCGTATCGGCTCTACCGGCGGTTCGGCTTTACGCCCTACCGGTATGAGTATGTGTACGAGAAGGAGATTCGTCCGGGGTGGGAATGGCGTATGATGACGCCGGAAGAGATGGACCGATGACACCGGGCATGATCATCATCCTCAACGGCGCATCCAGTTCCGGCAAGACGAGCCTCGTCCGGGCGTTGCAGAAGACACTGGACGGGCCATACCTCGACGCCGGGCTGGATCGGTTCTTGTGGATGCTGCCTGGGCGCTATCTGGATCGGCCGCTATGGGACGATGTGCTCGGCCTCGCGACGGAGGCGGGCGCGACCGGTCACAGGCTTGTCCTGGGCATGCACCGGGCCATCGCCGCGCTGGCTCGCGCCGGCAACTGCGTCATCGCCGACCACGTCCTGGTCGAATCAGCGTGGCTGGCCGATTGCGCCGCCGTCTTCGTCGAGCTACCCGCCTGGCTGGTTGGCGTGCGCTGCCCACTGGAGGTATTGGTGGAGCGAGAGCGAAGCCGCGCCGACCGCACGCTGGGTCAGGCAGCCGCCCAGCATTGAATTGTGCATGCTCATGGACTGTACGATATGGAGGTGGATACGTCGCGGATGAGTCCAGAAGCGTGCGCCGCGGCCATTGCGGAGACGATCCGTTGCGGTGTTCCCTCAGCATTCAATCAACTTCGCGCCCGACTGCCAGCGTCATAACGGACACGCCGGTCGACCGCCACCATCCGGCCAGCGGCGGCAGCGCCCGCTCCGGTCGCTCCCACTGGATAGTGAGCGGCTGCCAATCGGTTTCGGGCGCATCGGTTCGTTGTGGCAGGCACGTCACGATCCGCGTATCCTCCGCCAACCCTCGCCGGATGGCCTTCAGCGCCGCTTCCTTGCCGCTCCAGATGGCGTTGGCGTAGACGTGGTGCAGGCTGAAAGCCTGCGCTACAAGCTCTCGCTCCGCCGCCGTGAAGTAGTCCTCAAT
>NZ_JAYRVJ010000807.1:0-2360 GCF_041918635.1 Promineifilum sp. (SeqCode) | reverse complement strand
GAGGCCCAGATGGCCGGCCAGGATGGCGGCCCCATCGAGCGCCTTCTGCTCGTCGCTGCAATAGACGGCGGTCAGGCCGTGCACCCAGGGTCGGGCCAGCATGGCCGTCATGCGCGCCCGCCCCCGCGCCGAGAGCGGCCAACGGGGGACAGAGATGGCCGGGTCTTTTATGACGTCGGGGTGGGTGATCAGATAAATGTCAGCCATAGTACAGAGCGCTCGTAGTCAGGCGATTCATCGCCTCTTACTCCGTATCGTCCGTGGGTATCCGTAGCCATTTCTTAAGTCTCAAAATCGCCTGCCTAATACCGTAGAGCGCATCTGAGGATGCGCGCTCCGGAGCAGAGAAGAGCGGGCTGCCAACCCGCGCTACAATAGTCGCGCCCGCACGCGGGCCATCTCATCGGCCGACAGCCCGGCGGCCAGCAGATATGCCTCCATACCGCCGTAGCGCTCGTCTACGTAGGCCAGCGTCTGGCGCATCATATCGGCGGTGATGTTCTGCCGCTCCCAGAAGGTTAGCGCCGACTCGCCCTTCTCGGCCACCAGCCGCTCATACGTCCCCTGCCGCCGCGCCATCGTCAGGGCGTAGTCGCCGGCGATAACGTCGTCGGGTACGCCGGCCAGCCGCAGCACGGCCGCGGCCACCACCCCCGTCCGATCCGTGCCGCCCAGACAGTGGAACAGCACGCCGCCAGGCGGAGCCGCGGCAATGGTCGCCAGCACTTCGGCCAGGGCGTGGGGGTAGAAGTCCAGAAAGAGCCGGTTAACGTCGGCGCGCGTCTGGACACTCTGCCAGCGCAGCTTGGCGGCCGGGTCGCCACGCTCGAACGGCACGTGGTGGAACGCCGGCTCGTCCGGCCGGCCACCGCGGAAGGGGGGCGGCGTGCTCGCCAGTTCATCCGCCCGCCGCAGATCGATGACGGTGCGTACGCCGTAGTCATGCAGGGCGCGCCGGCCGGCGGGGGTCAGGTTGCCCAGGTAGTCGGCGCGAATGAGCGACCGCCAGCGAGTCACGCCCGTACCCGTGGGCAACCCACCCAGATCACGCACGTTCCAGCACGCCTCCCAGTCGAGGTGGCGCTCGTCGGCCGGCGCGGGGCCGGCGCTGTCCAACGTCATGGTTTCTCCCTGGCCGCCAGCGCTTCGGCCAGCCCCGGCACGATCTCCGCCCCCACTGGCGCGGTCAGGCTGCTGCCAGCGAAGTCGTCGCCGATAGGTTCGACGCGCCCGCCCAGGCAGCGCGCCAGAAAGGCTTCAGCAATCGCCGCGAACGACAGGTTATTCTCCGGCCGGGCGAAGCCGTGCCCCTCGTCGGGGTAGAGTACGTAGGTCACCGGGATACCTTTGGCCTGCATGGCCGCGATAATTTGATCTGACTCGGCCTGCTTCACGCGCGGGTCGTTGGCCCCCTGGGCGATGAGCAACGGCCGGATGATGCGCCCGACGTGAGTCAGCGGCGAGTGGGCCGTCAGCAACGCCCGCCCCTCCTCCGTGCGCAGGTCGCCCACCCGCTTCATAAATAGCTCTAGCACCGGCTTCCAGTACGGCGGAATGGTTTCCAACAGCGTGATGAGATTCGATGGGCCGACAATGTCCACCCCACAGGCGAAAACCTCCGGGTAGAAGGTCAGCCCCGCCAGCGTCGAGTAGCCGCCGAAGCTGCCGCCCATGACCGCCACCCGCGCCGGGTCGGCGATGCCCTGCGCTATGGCCCAGGCCACCGCGTCCTGCTGGTCTTCCAACACCACGCCAACCCACTGCTGGTCGCCGGCGTTGCAGAACGCCTTGCCGAAGCCGGTCGAGGCGCGAAAGTTCACGGCCAACACGGCATAGCCGCGGTTGGCAAGCCACTGGTGCCACGGATGGTAGCCCCACATATCGCGCCCCCACGGCCCGCCGTGGGGCAGGAACACGGTGGGCAGCGGCCGGTCGGGGATACCGTCGCCGTCGCTGTCCGCGTCGTGGGGCAGCGAGTAGTAGCCCACCAGATCCACCCCGTCGCGCGCGCGGATGATGGCCGGGCACATTTTGACCAGGGGCAGCCCCTCCAACTCGGCGCGGTCGGTAAACAGGAACGTGGCGGCGCGCGCCTCGCGGTCATACAGGTAGTAGCGCGCCGGCCCATCGTCCACCAGGTAGGCCACCAGCCAGTAGTGGTCATCCAGCGAGCGGCTGGTAACCTCCACGTCGCCATCGGCTACTGTCGCCAGATACTCCAGATCAGGGGCGATTTCCATGTCGAGCACCTGCCACGCCTTGCGATCGTAGACGATGGCGACGGCCTGCACGTCGCGCTCGGTCGGGTGGCGCAGCGCGTCGGAGACGTCGGCGCGGGCGTCTTCGGCCAGCAATCGCCG
>NZ_JAYRVJ010000806.1:0-7504 GCF_041918635.1 Promineifilum sp. (SeqCode) | reverse complement strand
TCAGGTCGCGGGCCTCGTCGAACAGGCTCATGGTGTAGGCGCACAGCGAGTTGCCCAGGCCGGGAACCTGGCCGCAGTCGGGCGTCAGGGTGATGCCGGCGGCGCGGGCCTCGGCGTCGAGGGCCAACTGGGCGCGGGTCTGGTCGGTGTTACCGCCGAAGTCAGCCATGCTGGCCCCGGCGCGCACGGCGGCGCGGGCGAGGTCGAGGTTGAAGAAGTAGGGCACGCCGGAGACGAAAGCGGCGATGCGGTGGGCGCGCAGCAGATCGACCACGGCGTCGCCGTCGCGGACGTTGCGCGCGGCGGACGCGGCGACCGGCTGGCCGGCCAGGCGGTTGACGCGCTCGGCGGCGCGTTCGGCGGCGGCGGGGTCCAGGTCGGCCAGCAGGATGTACTCAGCGTCGCCGTGGACGGCCAGGTCATAGGCGGTAGCCGTTCCCTGGCGACCGGAACCGAGGATGGCGTAGCGGTGGGGCATAGTTAACCTCTGGAAGATAATCCACAGATTTCACACGGCTGTCCTCAGCCGCGATGACACAGATTGAAGAAGAGATTATCCGCAGATTGGGCAGATTGGGCAGATTTGTAAGTCGTAACTGAGGAGTCCGGATAACGAATATAGACGCTCTTGCAGAGCAGCTTACTGCCTGAGTCTTTCCTCAGAGAATGAACATTTGGTCTAACCGTGTGGTACAGTGTAGCGCGTAACCTAATGCGCGTGGACAGGGTAATCTCTTTATAAGGTGTCCTGTCCCAGAGAAAACTGTACCTAAAAGGAGAGTGCCAGATGGCCTACCAGTTCAAGAACAGTAAAGGTAAGACCTACTTCCTTCACTCCCGCAACGTGGAGTTGAAGGGCGGCCGGACACAGACGCTATACTTCTTTGCCAAAGAGCCGGGCCAAGGGGCATTGGATGACATCCCGAGCGGCTATCAGGTCGCGGAGTCGAAGAACGGGCTGCCCGTTTTGAAGAAGAAGGGCTAATCGAAGCCAAAAAGGGCGGGGCCGCTGTCGGCCCCGCCCTTTTTTGTTCCCGAAGGCGATTATACGACTCGCCCTTAATGACCGGCGTTGCCCTCAGTGGCCGGCGGGTTATAAATCTCCGGGTCCCACTCGCCAGTGACGTTCAGGATCCCGGCCGCGCCCTTCTGCGTGCGGTAGAGCGCGTGGTCTACCAAGAGGTAGCGCCCCGGCTCGTCCAGGTGCATCTCAAAGGTGGAGACGGAGCCGGGCGGCACATACCACACTTCCTCGTTGGCGGTGAAGGTCTCGATGGAGCCGGAGTAGACCTTGTCGAAAACCTCGCCAATGATGTGGAAGTTGGAGCCGACGTTAGGTCCGCCCACGCCGAAGAAAACGCGCACCGTCTCGCCCACCTCTGCCTGCAACGGGTGAATGGTGGAGGTTGCGTTCACGTGACCGTTAAAGGTGAAGTACTCCGGCTGCTCGGCCAGCGCCTTCTCGGTGCTGAAGGTCTGGTGCCCCTGATTGCCGAAGCGACCGATGGTGTACCAGTCGCCCTGCATGACGTAGAACTCGCGATCCACCGGCGGCAGCCCACCGACCGGCTCGACCAGGATCGCGCCGTACATGCCTTGGGCGATGTGGTGCTGGGGTGGCGGGAAGGCGCAGTGGTAGACGTAGACGCCGGGGTGGAGCGCCTTGAAGGTAAACGTCTTCGATTCGCCGGGCTGGACGTTGGTCACGTCCGCCCCGCCGCCGGGGCCGTTGACGGCGTGCAGGTCGATGTTGTGCCCGTTGCGGCTGGTCTCCGGGTTGACCAGCGTCAGTTCCACCGTGTCCCCCTCCATGACGCGCACCATCGGACCGGGTACGGTGCTGTCAAACGTCCAGAAGTCGTAAGTCGTGCCGTCGGCCAGTTCAGCCGTCACTTCCTGAACGGTCAGGGTGATCTGCACCGTCGTCGGCTCCGTGCGCGTGATGGGCGGCGGCACGTCGGCCGGGTTGTAGGCCACGTTGGGCACGTCGGTTTCGTGGGCCGGTTCCAGCGTAGGTACGTCGACACGCCCCTCGACGACCGCGGCCCCATCGGAGGGAGCGGGGGTAGGGGCCTGAGCCTCTGGTTCAATAGCGCAAGCGGCCAGCAGCAGGACGAGCAAACCGAGGGCGGCAATGGCGACGGCGACGATGCGGGAACTTTGTTGGGTCATCTTCAACTCCTTTCAGATAAGCGTCGCGCAGTAGGGTGGGAACGCTGCTGCGCGGTCTGCGAAGGGGCAGGCCCGTCAGAGACTCTATGGGCCTGCGCAAGGATAAATGGGATTAGCAGGGGTGAGGGAGCCAGCATAGCGCTCGTTAGGAGCGCGAGCGTAGAAAGCAAGCTGTAATCACCGGTCGCCCTGTCGCCCATGATCATTGTAATGGCGCGGCGGGGGCGAGTTCAATAGACCACGGATATGTTCTGGTTGTCGTACAGCTTGTAGTCAGGCAATTCATTGCCGTTCTTCGCACGAGGTGTAGGGGCGGGTTTCAAACCCGCCCCTACATCGGTGAACAAGGAACGGCAATGAATTGCCTGACTGCGAACTAACCCCAGGCGAACAGCGACATGAGCATCAGGAACAGGCTATGCTGAATCATGGCCCAGATGGCGGTGCGGTCGCGCTGGACTTGCCAGCCCCAGGCCAACCCGCCCAGGAAGAGTACGAGGGCCACGAGCAGCATGATCGCCGGCGCGGTGATAGAGCGGAAAGTGCGCAGGTGGAAGCCGATGAAGAGGACGGCGTGGAGCAGCAGCGCCGCTCGCGCCCGGCCGGCCAGCGCCCGTTCGAGGCCTGACAGGAGCGCGCAGCGGAAGTAAAGCTCCTGGGCGATGCCGGACGCCGGCGCATAGACCAGAGCGGGTAGCCACTGCCAGCCGGCCCAACCGTTGTTGGAGCCGAGAATGGGCAGCAGGAGCAGCGTCGCCGCCGCCAGCGCCATCGCACCACGGCCGGACAGCGGGGCAAAACGCAGCTTCAGGTCGGCGCGGGACAGGCCGGCCGCGGCCAGGGCCAGCAAGCTCACGCCGCCGGGGATGAAGGCCAGCAGGGACAGCGCCGGCTCGACCGGCTGGAACACGTCGAGCGCGGTGTAGGTCGCGGCCATGAGCAGCGTCACGGCCAAGGCGATGGATAACGGCAAACGGGCGCGAGAAGATGAAATCAGCGCACCGGACGACATGACTCACCTCCTGATGGCGCGGTCTCCGTCTCCCAGCCGGTAATGGAACACGCCGACGCCCCGGCCAAACGGCGGAAAGTAGCGCATCCACCGCGAAGAGGCCAAGCGCGGCTCCGGCTCGTCGAAATAGAACCACTCTTCCAGTAGTCGAATGCCGCCGCCCCAGCGCTCCATATCCCGACCGCGCCTCAGCCCCCAATGCAGCCGCGCCTTGACCCCCGACGCGATCAGTTCCAGGTTCTTCAACTTCACCAGGAGCGGCGTCATGGCGTCGCAGATCAACTCCGCGCCCGGGAAGTGTTGCCGGAGCATGAGAATCAAGCCCTTCACCCGCGTCTCCTCGAAGTATGGCAGCACCCCCTCGGCGACGAAGAGGAAGGAGCGATCGATGGGCGCGACGACCTCCACCCAAGCCGGGTCGAACACGGAACAGGCCAGCCACCGGTTGCGCGGGCGCGGCGACAGTAGCGCGCGGCGCAGGTCGATCACTTCCGGCAAGTCGAGGTCGTACCATGCTACTTCACCGTTATCCACCCGCTCAAAGCGCGTGTCGAGGCCGCAGCCGATGTGGACGACGGCCGCGCTGGGGTGGCCGGCCAGGAAGGCGCGCGTCCAGCGGTCAAACTGGCGGGCGCGCAGAATGGCGCCTACCCGGTCGATACCCTGCAACTTGACCCGCCCGAAGTCATAGTCGAGACGCTCGACCAGGGCCGCGGCCGTCTCATCGCGCAGCAGCGGGTTTGGCTCGCGCAGCTCCAGGGCGCGGAAGTAGAGGGGGATGAGCAGCGTCTCGGCGACGGCGCTCCGGCTATCGAGGGCGATTTTGGCGGCGGTCATGTGGCTCACTCCCACCCGCGGCGGCCCCGGCGACGGCCACCAACAAGCGCCGGATAATAGATCAGCATGGCCCATTATCTCCGTGAGCACATTATAACTCACCCTGAGAGGGCTGGAGTGGGGAATGTTGGGGGTTATAAAGAATGCGACGCTGATGCGCCGATTTTGCGCGGATTGGCGCTGTTTCTAGCTACGAGAATCAGCGCTGCCTCAGCGTTCTATCAGCGTCTCATTGGCTATAGGTTCAGCGACTCACGGTAGCGGCGAATGGCGGCCGGCGTGGTGTACCAGTTGCGCCCGCGCTTGATTGCCTCCAGCCGGCCGGTGCGGGCCAGGAGGCTCAGGTACTCCTGACTATAGGGCGCCCCCTCGGCCGCTTCGCGCAGGGGCAGCCACTCATCGCCGGCCGGGGGCGGCGCGGTTTGCGGCGTCGTCGCTTCCAGGTAGAGCGTCAGGGTGCGCTCGACGGCCCGGCCGACCAGGTTCGCCAGGGGCTCGTCCTGCCCCCGGTCGGCCGCGGCCAACGCGCGGTAATACTGCGCCCGGTTGGCGCGGGCGATGATGGCCGGCGGATAACCGGCGCGCAGCAACACCAGGTTCATGATCAGCCGCGCCGTCCGCCCGTTGCCGTCCAGAAAGGGGTGGATGCTGACCAGACGGTGGTGGACCACGGCGGCCAGTTCGACCGGTTCCGCCCCGGCTGCCTCTTGTGAGGCCAGCCAATCGGCCCAATCGCTCAGCCGCGCCGCGACTTCCCAGGCCGGAGGCGGCTCGTGCGCGGCTCCGGCGATGCGTACGGGCAGTTGCCGGTACTGTCCTGCGTTCTCGTCGTCGATGCGAGCCATCACCAGCGCGTGCAACTGGCGGACGACAGCGGTTGTAATAGGCTCTTGTCGCTCAGGTGCGACCCACTTTCTGAAGTGGGTCGCACCTGGGCGCGCCGGACCTGAGCCCGCCAGCGATTCGACCCAGCGGATCGCCTCGCGGTGATTGACGACTTCGAAATGCTCCCGCAGGCTCTTGCCGCCGATGGTGACGCCCTGCTCCAGGATGAGTTGCGTCTCGCGCAGCGTCAGGGTGCTGCCCTCGATGGCATTGGAGTTGTACGTCCACTCGACGGCCAACTGCTCCTCCAGCCGGCGCACGGCGGCCGCGGGCAAGGGGCGGCGGGCGTCGAGGCGGGCCTTTTTGTCGTGGAGGCGGGTCAGCAGGCGCTTTTCGAGCATGCCGCTATTATATCGGATGCGTGTTGTTGAGCCACATCCGATATAACAACCGTGAGACCGTTAACGATCAGCGATTACCGCGTAACGTTCGTCGCTAACCACCCCGCCCCATAGAAGCGGTTCACCATTCAGGTTCTCAACACGGACGTTGGTCAGTCCAGGCGGCAGGGCGTTCACGATCTCTGCGGCATGCAGACCGCCGCCGGTATGCCAATACCCCTCAATGAGCAGGAGTCGTCCGCCAGGCGCAAGCAGGTCGGCCCAGCGGTGGAGCGTCGCCGCCGGTTCCGGCAGCGCCCACAGCACGTGCCGGCACAGGATCACGTCGAACCGGCGCGACGGGAACTGGGGGTTGGCGGCATCCATGACGGTAAAAATTACGGGTTGGCCCGAGACCGCCGCCTTGGTCTGCGCCTGAACGATCATGGCCGGTGACCAGTCAATCCCTATCACCTCATGGCCCAGCGCCGCCAACAAGACGCTGAGCGACCCTGTGCCGCAGCCGGCGTCCAGAATAGCCGCGCGGCCTGGCGGCAGCCAGCTCAGGAGACGATCTACCCACGCCCCGCGCACGGCGGGATCGCGCAGACCGTGATCCGGTTCATCATCAAAGGTGGCCGCCAGAGCGTCCCAGTATTGGGGAGAGCCGTGTGGTATGCTTTCGTCGTCCATGGTTAATACACATGTCGGTATTACGGTTCTTGATGCCTCTACGCGCCGGGATTGACCCAACTATCTTTGCTTGACAACCATTATCCCCCATGCTAGACTGCTCCCCAATCGAATACACAACGACAGCGATTCGGACGAGTATCCCGCAAAGCGAGTCCCAGAGAGCCGGCCACCAGGCTGCAAGGCCGGCGTCAGCGCAGCGGGTGAATGGACCGAGGAGTCGCCGGGGCGAAAGTAGTGATCAGTAAGCAGTGGTCAGTGATCAGTAGCTCCGGACGGAGTGGCCTCCGTTATAGGGCCTAGGCCTCGTAGCTCAGACTGTCAGTCTGAGCGGGCCGACAGAGTGAAGCTGGCTTCCCCACGCGCTATCACCGGCGCGTTTTTTGTTGGCGGAGCGGCTTAAGCAGGGTGGCACCACGGGAGATCGAACGCTCTCGTCCCTAGTGTGGGACGAGGGCGTTTTTATTTGCAAAGAGGTTTTGTCCGCAGATTAGGCAGATTGGGCAGATTAAAGAGCGCGCAAAGCCCAAAGAGCTCGAAGTGCGCAAAGGAATTCCTTCTTCGCGTTCTTAGCATACTTGGCATGAGCTTCTCGAAATCTGCCTAATCTGCCAAATCTGCGGATGACAATTCTTCAAGGAGGCTGAAAATGAGCGAGCGAACGAAGTTTATTCTGGATGACAGCAAGCTGCCGAAGGCGTGGTACAACATTAACGCCGACCTGCCGACGCCGCCCGCGCCGGTGTTGCACCCCGGCACCAAGGAGCCGGTGACGCCCGATTTCCTGAGCGTCCTCTTCCCGATGGGCCTCATCATGCAGGAGATCAGCACCGAGCGCTACATCGAGATACCGGAGCCGGTGCGCGACGTGTACCGCATGTGGCGGCCGACCCCCTTCCTGCGCGCCGTCCGGCTGGAGAAGGCGCTCGACACGCCCGCCCACATCTACTTCAAGTACGAGGGCGTCAGCCCCGTGGGCAGCCACAAGCCCAACACGGCCGTGGCCCAGGCGTTCTACAACAAGCAGGAGGGCACGAAGGCGCTGACGACCGAGACGGGCGCGGGGCAGTGGGGTTCGGCCCTGGCCATGGCCTGCGACTTCTTCGGCATGGATTTGGAAGTGTACATGGTCAAAGAGTCGTTCCACCAGAAGCCCTACCGGCGGGTGATCATGGAGAGCTACGGCGCGCGTGTCTTCGCCAGCCCCAGCGACAACACCCACTACGGCCGCTCGCTGTTGGCCGGCAACCCCGACGCGCCCGGCTCGCTGGGCATCGCCATCTCCGAGGCGGTCGAGGCCGCGGCGTCATCGGGTGGGGCGAAGAAGTACAGCCTGGGCTCGGTGCTCAACCACGTGCTGCTGCACCAGACGGTCATCGGCCTGGAAGCGCTGGAGCAGTTCGAGATGGCCGGCGAGTATCCTGACGTGGTCATCGGCTGCGCTGGCGGCGGCTCCAACTTCGCCGGCTTCACCTTCCCGTTCGTCCACAAGAACCTGACCGAGGGTAAGCGGACGCGGGTCATTGCCGCCGAGCCGGCCGCTTCGCCCAGCCTGACCAAGGGCGTCTACGCCTTCGACTATGGC
>NZ_JAYRVJ010000805.1:0-13217 GCF_041918635.1 Promineifilum sp. (SeqCode) | reverse complement strand
GCCAACGCCTTTCGGGCCTTGGGCATTGAGAAGGGCGACCGGGTGGCGATCCTGGCCCAGAACAGCATCGTCTACGTGGACTTGCTATACGGCCTGGCCAAGATCGGGGCCATCTTCGCGCCGCTCAACTGGCGGCTAACCGCGCGCGAACTGGTCTACATCGCCGGCGACAGCCGGGCCAAGGCCATCATCTGCGCCCCCGAATACGTCCCGCTGCTGGCCGAGATACGCCAGGAGATCGACTTCCCGCTCGTCCTGACCATCGAGGGCGCGCCGGTCGAGGGCGCGCTGTCCTATGAGGCGTGCGTCGCCGCCGCGCCCGCCGCTGAGCCGGAGCGCCCGCCCCTGAGCGGCGAGGACATCTGCTGCCTGCTCTACACCTCCGGGACGACCGGCCGGCCCAAGGGGGCGATGTTGCCCCACCGGCAGGTGGTGTGGAATTGCATCAACACCGTCATCAGTTGGGGGTTGGGGGCCGACGACGTCTCGCCTATCATGACCCCGATGTTCCACGCCGGGGGGCTGTTCATCTTCCTGACGCCGCTCTTCTACGTCGGCGGCAAGATCATCCTGGCCCGCAGCTTCGACAGCGAGGCCTCGCTGGCGCTCATCCAGCGCGAGAAATGCACCGTCGTCCTGGGCGTGCCGACGCTGTTCCAGATGTGGCTGAGCAGCCCGGCCTTCGCCGCGGCCGACTTCAGCGCCGTGCGCTTCTTCGTCAGCGGCGGCGCGCCCTGCCCCCTGTCGCTCATCGCCGCCTGGCGGGAGGCCAAGGGCGGCGTGTTCCGCCAGGGGTACGGGCTGACCGAAGTCGGCGTGAACTGCTTCACCATGACCGACGAGGAGTCGGTGCGCAAGGTCGGCTCGGTCGGCAAGCCCATCTTCCACAGCCGGATGCGGATCGTGGATGAGGCGGCCCAGGACGTGGCGCGGGGCGCGACGGGCGAACTCGCCATCTGGGGGCCGCACGTCTGCGCCGGCTACTGGGACAACCCCGAAGCCACGCGCAAGGCGCTGCGCGACGGCTGGTTCCACACCGGCGACATGGCCCGCCAGGACGACGACGGCTACTACTACCTGGTCGGCCGCTATAAGGACATGATCATCAGCGGCGGCGAAAACGTCTACGCTGCCGAGGTGGAAGCGGTCTTTCTGGAGCATCCGGCCGTCGGCGAGGCGGCGCTGATCGGCGCGCCCGATGAGAAGTGGGGCGAGGTGGGGCTGATGGTCGTCGTGCCTCGCGCTGGGCGAACGGCCACCCAGGAGGAGTTGCTGGCCTTTTGCCAGGGCCGCCTGGCGCGTTACAAAGTGCCCAAGCGCGTCATTTTCGCCGAGGCGCTGCCCTATTCGCCGTATGGGAAGGTGATGAAGGCGGAGTTGAAGCGCCTCTACGTGGAGCAGGGGGGCGGGGGAGCGGGGGAGCAGGGGAGACCAACAACCAACGACTAACACAGGTGCGACCCACTTTCTGAAGTGGGTTGCACCTTGCACAAGGAGACCTTATGCCAACCGTTGCCACCAATGGGATTAACCTCTACTACGAACTCCACGGGTCGGGTGAGCCGCTGGTGCTCATCGCCGGTCTGGGTTATGACGGCTGGATGTGGCACAAGATGATCATGGGCCTGGCCGAGCAGTTCCAGGTGATCAGCTTCGACAACCGGGGCGTCGGCCAAAGCGACAAGCCGGCCGGCCCCTACACCGCCCACATGCTGGCCGCCGACACGCTCGGTATGCTGGACGCCTTCAGCATCGACAAGGCCCACATCGTCGGCCACTCGATGGGCGGCTTCATCGCCCAGGCCATCGCCGTCGAACACCCGGAGCGGGTGGATAAGCTCGTCCTGTCGGCCACCAACTTCGGCGGGCCGCGCCACGTCCCGATCACGCCTGAAGCGATGGCCGTGCTGACCGACCTGTCCGGCGACCCCATCGAGCGGCTGCGCCGGGGCATCGCCATCAGCTGCGCGCCCGGCTTCGCCGAGAAGAACCCGCAACTCATCGAGGAGTGGGTTGGCTATCGGGTGCAGCACCCCATCGACCCCGTCGGCTACCAGGCGCAACTGGCGATCGGCCTGTCGCTTATCCCTGAGGCGGCGTCGTTCGAGCACCAGCTGTCGGCCGTGCGCGCGCCGGCGCTGATCCTGTTCGGGGAGCAGGACAAGGTGGTGCCGCCGGGCAACGCCGAGCTGCTGGCCGCCCGGATACCCGATAGCCGGATCGCGATCCTTCCGAACGCGGGGCACTTCTTTCCGTTTGAGGTTCCGGACGAGGCTAACCGGGTAATTACACAGTTTCTCAAAGGGTGATTGTACTGCTCGTAGTCAGGCAATTCATTGCCGTTCTTTCGCCCCAGAAAGAAGAACGGCAATGAATTGCCTGACTACCAACCTGTAACCTTGCTGTAACCAGCAAGTGCTATAAGCAACCTAGACCGCGCCTCGCCGCGGCCCACTGGGAGTCTGTGTGCTGTGCGCGGTAGGGTAGTGTGGGCGAGTTGCGCTCTGACGCGACTCGCCGTCATGTCCGAGTGATGGAGGAGAATCCATGAAAAACCGTCGAATGTTGTTTTTACTGTTGTCACTGGTGACCGTGCTGGCGCTCGTGTTGGGCGCGTGCGGCGGAGGCACAACCCCGCCGGCGGCCACGGAAGCGCCAGCCGAGAGCGTTGAGGAGCCGACCGAGGCCGCGGTGGAAGAACCGACCGAAGCGCCGGCCGAAGAACCGACCGAGGCTCCCGCCGAGGAACCCACTGAAGCGCCGGCCGAGGAGCCGACCGAAGCCCCCGCTGAAGAGCCAACGGCCGAAGCGACCGCCGAGGAAGCCGGCGAGCAGCCCTTCGCCGGTGAGGAAGTAGTCATCGGCCTGATGACCGACAAGTCCGGCGCGCTGGCTATCTATGGCCCCAGCCAGACCCAGGGCTTCTACCTGGGCCTGGAGTACGCCACCGAGGGCACGATGGAAGTCGCCGGCCGGCCGATCGTCGTGGTTGAGAAGGATAACGGCAGCGACCCCGACACCGGTGTGCAGCAGGCCCGCGAGCTTATCGAGGCTGAAGGGGCGGATATCCTCGTCGGCAACGTGAGTTCGAGCGTCGCCCTGGCGACCATTCCGGTGGCCGAGGAGAACGACGTCATCTACATCGCCGAACCGGCCGCGGCGCCGGCCATCACCGCCGAAAACTTCAGCCCCAACACCTTCCGCACCAGCCGTACCAGCGTCCAGGACGCCCTGGTCATGGGTAGTGGTCTGTTGGGCATGGGCGAGACGTTCGTACAGATCGCGCCCGACAACGCCTTCGGCATCGGCTCGGCCTGCGCTTTCTACGCCATCGTCACAGCCGGCGGCGGCCAGTTCACGACCAACGACACGGCCGAGGGCTGCGGCACGATCTACGCGCCGATCGAGACGACCGATTTCACGTCCTACATCAACCAGATTCTGGACTCCGGCGCCGAAGTGCTGATTGTCTCCTGGGCCGGCGCGGGCTTCGCGCCGATGTTCCAGCAGATGAGCCAACTGGGCGTCTTCGACGAGATGACCGTCGGCACGGGCGTGGGCGACAACCAGACGCTCGCCGCCGGCTATGCGGACGCCATCGGCGTGGTCGGTATCCAGGTCTATCACTACACGCTGCCCGACAATGAGATCAACGACTGGCTCGTCGAGCGGCACATGGAAGAGTATGGCACGCCGCCCGACCTGTGGGCCGCGGGCGGCATGATGGCCGCCATCATGGCCGTCGAGGGGCTTGAGGCCACCAACGGCGACGCCAGCGCCGACGCGCTGCGGGCCGTCTACGAGGATGAATTCTCGTTCGAGGGGCCGAAAGGCACGACGACGATCCGCCCGGCCGACCACGTCGCGTTGCAGACGCTCTACTTCGTGCGCGTCGTCAACGTGAACGATTCGGAATTCAAGTTCGTCGAGTTGGTGGAGGAGTTTGGCCCGGAGCGGACCGTGCCGCCGTGCGCGCTGGTCGATCCGTACGCCGAGCGCTGCCCGCCGGCAGAGTAATCCTGTAACGCTGTTCACGGAGGGCGGCCGCAGGGTCGCCCTCCGGTTCTCATCGTAGCCGCCGCCGGCTGCCCCGGCGGCGCGACCAGGCAGATGCCTCATGGAAGACGCGACCATTCTGGAAACCCAGGACTTGCGCAAGGCTTTCGGCGGGCTGGTGGCGGTGGCGGGCGTCAGCATGAAGGTCAAGGCCCACACGCTGCACACCATCATCGGGCCTAACGGCGCGGGCAAGACCACCTTCTTCAACCTGTTGAGCGGCAACATCCGCCCCAGCGGCGGCCGGGTCATCTTCAAGGGGCAGGACATCACCAACGTGCCCGCCCACCGCCGCGTTCACTTGGGTATCGGCCGCTCGTTCCAGATCACCAACGTTTTCCCCAACCTGAGCGTCCTGGAAAATGTGCGTCTGGCGGCCCAGGCGATTGGCATAGATAGCTTCAAGTTTTGGCAGCACTACCGCCACTTCAGCCAGTACGAGGAGCGCGCCCGCGCCATCCTGGCCCAGGTCGGGTTGGCGGCGCAGGCCGACCTGCCGGCGCGCTTGCTGCCCCACGGCGGCAAGCGCAAGCTGGAGTTGGGCATCCTGCTGGCCTCCGATCCGGAGCTATTGCTGCTCGATGAGCCGACAGCCGGCATGGCGCGCGAGGAGATTCCAATGCTGATGGAGGTCATCCAGAGCATCCGCGACGCCGGCAATAAGACGATCATCCTGGTCGAGCACAAGATGGACCTGGTCATGAATGTCTCCGACCGGATCACGGTGATGCATCAAGGGCAGCTGTTGGCCGAGGGCAGCCCTGTCGAGATCGCCGGCAACCCCACGGTGCAGTCGGCGTACCTGGGAGACCTGTACGGAGACCTCACGAAGAGTTAGGGGCCAGGGACCAGGTTCCGGGGCCAGGGAAGAGCGTTCTTAGCTCCCCCGCTCCCCTGCACCCCCGCTCCCCCGCGCTTTCCCACTACCCTCGGGAACACGATGACAACAGCCACGCAAAACAACGTCCTGGAAGTCAAAGATATTCAGACCTTCATCGGCCAGTTCCACATCCTGGACGGCGTGTCGGTGGACGTGCCGGACGGCAGCATTACGGTGCTGCTGGGCCGTAACGGGGCGGGCAAGACGACGACGCTCAAGTCGATCATCGGCCTGACCCCGCCGCGCCACGGGGCCATCTCCCTGTTCGGCAAGGAGATACAGGGCGAGCCGGCCTATCGCATCGCCGCCAAGGGCATCGGCTACGTGCCCGAACACCGGGCCATCTTCCGCGACCTGTCGGTAGAGGAGAATCTGCGCATCGCCGAGCGCAAGCCGGGCGACCTGGCCCGCCGCGCCGACTTCATCTTCGATCTCTTCCCTGACCTCAAGCGGCTGATCAAGCTCCCCGGCGGGAACCTGTCTGGTGGGCAGCAGCAGATGTTGGCCGTGGCGCGGGCGCTCGTGCCCGAGAACCGGCTGCTGCTCATCGATGAGCCGAGCGAGGGGCTGGCCCCGGTGATCATCGAGCAGATGATGGTAGCCCTGCGCCGGCTGTCGGCCCATACCACCGTCCTGCTGGTGGAGCAGAATTTCATCATGGCCAGCCAGTTGGCCGACCGCTATACCATCATCGAAACGGGCCGGTCGGTCAAGAGCGGCCTCATGTCCGAACTGGTCAACGATACGGCGACCATCAAGCGCTATCTCGGCGCGGCGTAGGAAATTGGGGGTTCTATGGGCGGGATAGTGAAGAAGAACCGAGGACTGTTGATCGTGGTGGCGATTGCCGTCGTCCTGCTGGCGACCGTCTTGCAGGGGATGGAGCCGAAGGTGTGGATGTCCGTCATGCTGTCGGGGGCGACGCTGGCGGCGCTGTACTTCCTGGTGGCCTCGGGGCTGTCGCTCATCTTCGGCCTGATGGACGTGCTCAACTTCGCCCACGGCGTTTTCTTCGTGCTGGGGGCCTACGTGGGGCTGTCCACCTTCATGAACCCGCGCCTGCTGTTCAACACGCTGCCGTTCCTCTTTGTCGTCATCGGCGCGGCCGTGTTGGCCCAACATCTGGGGCGGAACTTTTGGGGCCGCGTCCACGATAAGCGCACCCGGCAGATCGTCTCGGTCGCGTTGATGCTGGCCGCGGCGGGCATCATCATCCTGGCCTTGCGCGGCTTCCCGATCCGGGCCATCAACGCTTTCAACATCACCGCCGTCGGTGGGGCGGTGAGCACGGCCGAGGCCCAGGAGCCGATGGTCGCCATGCTGCGGCGCGTGTCGCTGTTGCTGCTGGCGGGCGTCCCGCTGGGGCTGTTGCTGGCCCCCAAAGAACACCAGGACGAGTTACCGCCGCGTCCCGTCTGGCAGACCGCGCTTATCGCGGCGGTCGCGGTAGTCATCGGCTATGCCCTCTTGCTGGTGCGCGATCCGGGCGAGCAATTCCTGTTGGCGCTTTCGCCCGATCTGCGGTTCCTCCTTGCGCTGCTGCTGGGCACGATAGCCGGGGCGTTGGCCGGGGTGCTGGTGGAGACGGCGCTCATCCGGCCTTTCTATGGCAACCCGGTGACCCAACTCGTGCTGACCCTGGGCCTCAGTATCGCCGGCATCGACCTCATCGAGGCCGTATGGGGCGAAGAGGGCAACCCGCCCATGCCGCCGCCCTCCATCTTCAACGCCAGTTGCCGGTCGGACACGCTATTGGGCTGGTTCAGCGAGCATTGCCAATCCATCGATGTACTGGGCCGGGCCTTCCCGACCTACCGGCTGTTCATTATCCTGGTCGGCGTGCTGGTATTCGTGGCCGTGGGTCTGTTGCTGCGCCGCACTCGCATCGGCATGATCATCCGCGCCGGGGTGCAAGACAGCGAGATGGTGCAGGCGTTGGGCATCAACGTGCGCCAGGTGTTCACCTTCGTGTTCGCTCTGGGGTCGGCGCTGGCGGCCATGGGCGGCGTCATCGCCGCGCCCTACCTGGGTGTCTTTCCAGCCATGGGCGGCATCTTCCAGTTGCAGGCGTTCATCGCCGTGGTCATCGGCGGCATGGGCAGCTACGTGGGCGCGGCCGTCGGCACGATCATTCTGGGCATGGCGCGCGCCTTCGGCGACCACTTTGTGGCGGCGGGCATCACGTTGCCCTTCCTGGACGCCGTCATCAAGGGCAGCCCGGCCATCGCCCGCGCCTCGACGGTGCTGATTATGGCGATTGTGCTACTGGTCAAGCCGGCGGGTATTTTCGGCAAGAAGGAAAATTAGGGGATAGGGATTAGGGGCTAGAGAAGAAGGTTCCGTTCTAGCCGCCTAATCTGGCTCCTAAAGAGGATTATTCATGGAAAAGAGTCTGGCCCTCCCCTCTACGTCCCCCGTCCAGAAATGGGTTCGACAGTGGTGGCCCTACCTGCTGGTGTTGGCATTCCTAGTGCTGTTCCCTCTCATTGCCGCCCTCACCATTGACGATGCCAGCGCGGTGCAGGAAGGGGCAGGGACGCTGGACAGGCTCATGCAGCGAGCCGAAAGCGGCTACGCCAAGTTCTGGCAGGGCATGATCATCCAGATGCTTATCCTGGGCATCTTCGCCATGAGCTATGACCTGTTGCTCGGCTATAGCGGCATCCTCTCCTTTGGCCATGCCATGTTCTTCGGCACGGGCGGCTACGCCATCGCCATCCTGATCGGGCGTAACTTCAACTGGCCGTTCGGCCTGGCGCTGGTGGCCGTGGTGGTCATCGCCCTGGTTCAAAGCCTTGTCTTCGGCGTACTCTCGTTGCGGGTCAAGGGCGTCTACCTGGCCATGGTGACGCTGGCTTTCGCGGAGATGTTCTTCATCCTGGCCGAGGCTGGCGACTTTCGCGCCTATACCGGAGCGGATGACGGGTTGCATGGTTTTCCCGTCCCTGCCTATCTGAGCGCCACCGACCACCGCACGCGCTTCTACTATCTGACCCTCATCTTCTTTGTGGCCGTCTTCATCATGGCCAAACGCCTGGTTGATTCGCCCACTGGCAAGGTGATGATCGCCAGCCGCGAGAACGACAACCGGGCGACGATGATCGGCTACAACACCTTCTGGTTCAAGTTGATCGCTTTCGTCTCGGCCGGCGTCTTTGCGGCGTTGGCCGGGGCGCTCTCCGCTCTCTACCAGGTCAGCGTAACCCCCTCGATGTTGAGCGTGGGGCGCACCATTGACGCGCTGGCCATGACCATCATCGGCGGCGTGGGCACGCTCGTTGGGCCGATTATCGGCGCGTCCATCATCCAGTTACTCGGCTACTGGTTGGAACGCTGGTTTGGTTCATCGTGGACGTTGATTTACGGCATTATCTTCATGCTGATCGTTATCTTCCTGCCGCGTGGTATCATTGGCACACTACGAGGAAGGAAGGTAGGGGCTAGGGACTAGGGGTTAGGGGCTAGGGAAGAAGCGCTCTTCCCTGGTCCCTAGTCCCTAACCCCTAGTCCCTAGCCTCAGAGGAGATATCAATGCTCACCATTGAAGAACGTATCGCGCACATGACGCTGGAGGAAAAGGCGGCCCTTTGCACGGGCGAGGGGCCGTGGCGGACAACCCCAGTGGAACGGCTGGGCATCCCCAGCATGGTGATGACCGACGGCCCGCACGGCGTCCGCTGCGTCACCGACCTCGATCTCATCGTCTGCGATAGCAAGCCGGCCACGTGTTTCCCCACCGCATCCTCCCTGGCCGCGTCGTGGGACGTGGCCCTGCTGGAGGAAGTGGGGCAGGCATTGGCCGAGGAGGCCATCGCCCTGGGCGTGGACATGTTGCTTGGCCCCGGCGTCAACATGAAGCGCACGCCGCTCTGCGGGCGCAACTTCGAGTACTTCTCCGAAGACCCCTATTTAGCCGGGGTGCTGGCGACGGGCCTCATTAACGGCATCCAGAGCCGGGGCGTGGGCGTGTCAATGAAGCATTTTGCGGCCAACAATCAGGAGTACGAGCGCTTCTCGATCAGCGCCGAGGTGGACGAACGGACGCTGCGCGAGATTTACCTACCCGCCTTCGAGATGGCCGTTACTCAGGCGCGCCCCTGGACGCTGATGTGCTCCTACAACCGCATCAACGGAACTTATGGCTCCGAGCACCACCAACTCCTGACCGACATCCTGCGGGATGAGTGGGGCTTCGACGGCTTCGTGGTTTCCGACTGGGGCGCGGTGCACGACCGGCCGGCGGCCCTGCGGGCCGGCCTCGACCTGGAGATGCCCGGCCCCAACCCGTCGCGCGTGCGGGCGGTCATAGAGGCGGTGCGGAACGGCGAGCTGGACGAGGCCGTGCTGGATAAGTCGGTGGGGCGCATCCTGCGCATCGTTGACCGGGCCGCGGCGACGCCCAAGGGGGGCGACTTCGACGCGAGCGCCCATCACGCGCTGGCTCGCCGGGCGGCCGCGTCGGGCATGGTTTTGCTGAAGAACGATGGCATCCTGCCCCTGCGTGACCCGCGCCGGCTGGCGGTGATCGGCCGCGCCGCCCACGATCCCTACATCCAGGGCGGCGGCAGTTCCCACGTCCACCCGACTGAGGTCAGCGCGCCGCTCGACGAATTACGCCAACTGCTACCCCCGGATGCCACCATCGTCCACACCCCCGGCTACCCGGAGGGGCAGGACTTCGATCAGGCGCTCATCGATGAGGCCGTGGCCGCCGCGGAACAAAGCGAGGTGGCCCTGCTCTTCATCGCCCTGCCGGCCTATAAGGAGTCGGAGGGGTACGATCGTCCCGACCTCGACCTGACCGAGCAGCAGGTGGCGCTCATCCAGGCCGTCAGCGCCGCGCAGCCGCGGACGGTGGTCATCCTGAACAACGGCTCGGCCGTCACCATGAGCGCCTGGATCGACGGCGTGGCGGCGGTGCTGGAGGCGTGGATGATGGGTCAGGCCGGCGGCGGGGCCATTGCCGACATCCTGCTGGGGCGCGTCAACCCCAGCGGCAAGCTGGCCGAGACTTTCCCGCTGAGGTTGGTCGACACGCCGGCCCGCATCAACTATCCGGGCGAGAACGGCGTCGTGCACTACGGCGAACGGCTCTACATCGGCTATCGCTACTACGACGCCAAAGAGTTGCCCGTGCTCTTCCCCTTTGGCTATGGGCTGAGCTACACCTCGTTCGCCTATGGCAACCCGCGTCTCTCGACCGAGAGTTTCCGGGACGTGGACGGTCTGACCGTCAGCGTGGACGTGACCAACACGGGCGAGATGGCTGGGGCCGAGGTCGTGCAGGTGTACGTGCACGACCATGAGGCCCGGCTCGGACGGCCCTATAAGGAACTGAAGGGGTTCGCGCGGGTCTATCTGGAACCGGGGGAGACCCAGACCGTTACCATCCCGCTCGACTTCCGCGCCTTTGCCTACTATCACCCGACTCACCGGCGCTGGGTCACAGACGATGGCGCGGTAGACATCCTCATTGGCGCGTCGGCGGCCGACATCCGCTGCACACTGACAGCGATGCTCCACTCCACGGTGGAGCTGCCCTCGACGCTGAACCGCGAGTCCACGATTCGGGCCTGGATCGACGATCCGCGCGGCCGTAAGGTGCTGGAGCCGCTGCTCAGCTTGTTCCAGGCGCAAACCGTTACGCTCGGTGGCGAAGATGGGGCGGCGATGCTGGGTATGGACACCGGCGGCCTGCCGATGGACATGCCGCTGCTGGTGCTCCTGCACTTCCAGGGCTCGAGCGCGCCGCCCACGCCGGAAGAGATGGTCGATATGCTGCTGGCGCAGGTTAGGGACTAGGGGCCAGGGGTTAGGGGCTAGGGAAGAGCGCTCTTCCCTAGACCCTAGCCCCTAGACCCTAGTCCCTATTTCCAGCGTGTGATCGGCAAGTACGTCGTGTACGGATAGTCGCCGGCGGGATAGACAGTTACCACACCGCCGGTTGTCACGTTGTCGCTTTCGTCACTCTCGTTGATTTCCCCGCCGCTGTCGACCTTGGCCCAATAGCGATACGTTCCAGGCGACAGGTCAGGCCAGGTGACGCTGACAGTCCGCGCGTTCTGCCCCCAGGAGCAGCCGGCTACCGACCCCGTCACGGCCGGCTTCACCACAGCCGAACCGATGGGGGTGGTCAGCGCGGCGTCGGCGTAGAACGTGATGACAAACGGCTCGACCACACTGAGCGTCTCGCTGTTGCGGAACGAGGCCGTGATGAGCGCATCGGCTCGACCGTCCGCTTCGTCGGCCATCAGGATAACCGCGGTGTCGCCCTCCGCGGTGAGATTGGAGACGGCGTTGGCCCAGGCTTCTTCACGGAAGGCTTGCCCGACGAGCGTCAGGGCATCCGGCGACCCTGGCAGATGAGTCGCATAATCATCTGAGAGCAGGTTGCTGGAGTCGCCGATCAGTTCCGGCGTGTGCAGGCTGTACCACAACCAGCGCTGCACCAGCCGAAAACCATCCTGGGGATACCCAAGCTCCGGGTCTTGCGTGTTCTCCATGAAGTGGGCCGTCTCGCGCAAGAACGTCGCCACGCGCTCGGGGTACATGCAGCGGCCGAACTCATCCTGGCGGCGCTCGCACGTCCCGTCCGCCTGGCCGCCTTCATAGGCGAAGAGGCTGCCGTATTCGGAGATGATGAGCGGTTTGTCCTGCTGGCCGTGCTCTTTCATCCAGCGCCGCAGGTTATAGACCTGCTCGCGGAAAATGCGGTCGCTATCATGCTCGGCCTTGCAATAAACGTCGGGGCGCGGATCGTTGGCGGCCAGGTCGGGTTGATGAGGCGAGGGGCAAAGGTTGGGGTCATTCGTGGAAAAGTAGGCCAGGTTCGGATCGGTTCCCAGGGCGATCTTGCCGTCGGCGTAGTGAGGCTCGAGCGACATCGTCCGTTCCGGCAAGATGTAGATGTGAACGTTCCACACGTCAACCGGCATGTCCACACCATAGCGCGCCCGATACGTATCCCAGACGATGTCCAGGTATTGTAGACGCCCCGGCGTTCCCATCGTCACCGAGCCAATGGCTACCCGAGCGGTGGGATCGATGCCCTTGATGTAGTGGTACACCTCGTGGTAGGCGCGGGCGTAGATATCGGGCATGATGTTGTCCTGGCGGGTGTTGTCGATCTCGATCTCGTTGCCCACCAACCATATCGCGCCGGGCCGCGATCGTACATAGGGACCGAGACCCCGAAACGTGATGCCGTTCTCTTCGTAAGACTCCGTCAGAGGGGGCAGGACCCTGTACCCGGGCAGGCGCGCGCCCTGGCTGTCAAAGAGCTGTCTCAGGCGAATGGTAGAGACGAACTCCGCGTGGGGTTCAGCCGGCTCGTAGTGGTTGAAGTTGGCGAACCACCCGGCGCCGAGCATCGGCGTCCAGGCCAGCATGGGCCAGGGGGTGAAGAGTTGGCTGATACCGTAGCGGCAGTTGGTCGGCGAGGGCAGCGCGTCGCCGGGCTGCGGCGCGCGCGCCGGCTGAGCGGAGCGCCCCAGCGTCTGCGCCGTGGCCGCTTCTGTGGCTGTCCCTTCCCGTTCGCCCGCGATCAACGCTATAGTCAGGACGAACCAGAGTGCCAGAACCATGCTCGTTCGGGCTGATAGCGTGCCTATCATTTGTGACCTCTCGTATTATTCGAATGCGTTTTCATCCCGGCCTTGCACCGGTCTGTGCTCGATCCACTCTATGAGATTGCAGCGCACGTTGTGGTCACATTGTGGTGTACTGCTTGCTGGCGCAGGGAATTAAAGTCCAACATGCTGAAAAAGGCAACTGTGATAGTTGCCTTTTTCGATGAGTCTTAACTTGAAGGCGATGTGAGAATCCACAGATTTCACAGATAACGCGGATTGCCGCCGTTCGTGGCGGCAATCCGCGTTATCTGCTACTGGTCAATGAGGCTTGATTAAGAGACTCCGACCGGCTCCGCCTCGACATCCAGTTCCTCTTGATCTTGCGTCGAACGCCGGAACTGGCTCATATACAACTCGTAGTATTTGCCGCGCGCCGCCAACAGGCTTTCGTGCGTGCCCCGCTCCACGATCTGGCCGCCATCGACGACCAGCACCTGGTCGGCGTGGCGGATGGTGCTGAGCCGGTGGGCGATGACGAAGCTCGTCCGCCCGCGCAGGAGTTGCTCCAGCGCCTTCTGTATCTCCCGCTCAGTGCGCGTGTCCACGCTGCTGGTGGCCTCGTCCAGGATGAGGATGCGCGGGTCGATGAGGGCCACGCGGGCAATCGACAACAACTGTCGTTGGCCCTGGCTCAGCCCCGCGCCGCGCTC
>NZ_JAYRVJ010000804.1:0-2668 GCF_041918635.1 Promineifilum sp. (SeqCode) | reverse complement strand
CGCGCTCGTTGATATTGGCCTGGTCCAGCTTGTCGCGGATCTCCCACTTCAGGCCGGCGGGGATGATGTAGCGGGCGTGGAAGTGGGGGTGGGCGGCCAGCCACTCATCCACCCGCGCCGTCGAGCGCGACATGACTGACAGCAGGGCGTACTGGTTCACCACCCGGTCGTCGAGCGATGGCGGCTCCAGAAACAGCAGGAACGGCTCCTCGCTGATCTGCTCCAGCGCTTCCACCGACGGCGCGGCCCGCTCCAGCATCTCCACCGTGAACAGATCAGCTCCCTCCTTCTCCAACTCGCTGCGGAAGGTGGCCGGCAATGACTGGTGAACCTTGACGTAGTCCACGGCCCAGATGACCCCATCTGTCTTGAACTGCTCCAGGTCGGCCGTGGCGAAGTGCATGGCGATGTAGGGGGAGAACGTCCAGTCCATCAGGCGCGTCGGCAGGCCGTGGTGCTGGGCCAGCGTCAGCCAGTTCCAGGTGGAGTCGCGCGGCACGGCGTCGCGCTGGGCGTACTTGCGGAAGTTGCGCACCAGGTGCTTTTCCAGCCGCTCATACGGCCCGCCCAGGCGCATGAGCGAGGTGGACAAGTCGTAGCCGGCATCCGACAGGCCGCGGAAGGCCAATTGGGCGCGGAAGCGCTTGATGTCCGGCTGCCAGACGGGCTGGAAGAGTTTGTCGTGCAGGTCGAGCCAGTTCTCGACGATGATGTCACTCACGCCGGCTCGCCCCCCACCCAGTGCACCCAGGCCAGGCCCGCTCCACGCGCGTTGCGAGCCAGGCGGCGGTCAGCCGTCCAAAGCGGCGCATTTTCCTGCGCGGCCAAGGCTAAGTACTGAGCATCATAGGCCTTGCTCTGACCGATTCGTCTGGCCCACACGAGTGCTTCTCTATCGAGTTCGATAGTGGGTGGAACGAGGATGATCCCGGATGCCAGAACATCCTGCAATGCTTCGACTGCTTCCGCTTCGTCAATCATGCCGATCACGATAGCTTGGCGCAGCGTTGAGGTGATCTCGTATTCCAGGAGAGCGGGCGCAAGTAAATACTCGCCGCGATCCTTCCAGGCGCGCATGAGCCTACTGGTTTCAGAAGCGTAGTTAAGCGGTAAGGCGATGGTCGCGGCTAGATTGGCGTCGATGACGATACTCATGTTTCTCCGCGCAAGACCTGTTCCAGTTCCGCATCCCGTTCTTCTCGCACCTCGCCGACCAGATCGCCCTGATAGACCCCATAACGCGCGGCAATTCGCTCGCGGAGCTGCGTGAGTCGTTCAAGGGCTTCCAGCTCCCGCTGGCGCTGCGCCACGCTATTTCGTTCGGCCAAATACTTCGCCACGGCGGCGCGTACCAGGTCGGATACGCTGCGACCCTCAGCCTCAGCCAATTGATGTAGCGTCCGGTGCTGTTCCGGTTCCAGTAATACTTGTGTGCGGAGTAGATATCCCATCATACACCTCGCCGGTTATTATACACCTACACATGTGTCCCCGTCGCACCCCTGCCGGCCATGGCGCAGACCATCGCCGGCCAGACCTACGTTTTTGACGCGAATCCAGCCGAGCTCAACAGGCTCACCCTTGAGTTCGACGGCTCGGCCGAGGCCGTGGCCCACGTTGCCTCACGCGGCGACCCGGTCGTGTCCCAACCCATCGGCCTGGATGGCGTCTTCCGCTTCTCGACCGGGAGCGACGGCCGGCCGCAGGGACTGCGCGGCTACTGGGCCGATGAGCAGACCTTCTTCCTGGAATATGACGGCATCACCAACAACGACCACACCTTCTTCCAGTTCCGCTTCGTCGGCGACCGGGTCGAGGTGCAGGCCCAGGAGACGGCCCACGAAGTCGGCGCGGCGTTCGAGGGCCGGCTAAAGAATTAGACACGGATGGGACACGGATAGTACGGATTTGACGGATTGACCGTTTTCTCAATGCATTTCAATCCGTTCTATCCGTGTCCCATCCGTGCTTAATTGACAGCCCACGGAACAGCGCCGGGTTGCTCAACACGTCCGTCGAATCCACCCACTGGTCGATCCCGCCCACCCCCGCCGGCAAGACGCGTACCGTCTCGTCGGTGATAGCTTGGCGCAACGCGGCGGCGAAGCGGTCGGCGTGGATGACATGGAACGGCCGTTCATAGAACGGCGAGACCCGCGCCGGCAGCGGTGGCGTCAGCCCCAGCGCGTTGTGGCGCTCGGCCAGATACTCATAGGCCGCCGACAGGTGCGCCTCCCGCTCCGGCCACGCCGCGGCGCGCAGGACGGCCGTCAGGTGGGGCGTCAGTGCTGCCGCGGCGGCCAACTGCTGGAACGCCGTCCCGAACCACTTGACGTAGGGCGCGTACTGCCGCTCCATCAGGAAGGCCAGCCGCATCATGTCGCGCGCCAGCCGGGCGGCCACCAGCGCCGAACCCAACTCGTCGCCCACCTGGCCGCAGCGGCCGACGAACGCCTCCTCCTGGCCGATGCGTCCCCACTGCGTCGCCAGCAGGTAAAGCCACACGTCATACGGGTAGTAGGCCAGTCGGGCGCGGATGGGGGCCAGCTGCCCCAGCCCGTCGTGGAAAACGCCGCCAGCCGTCAGGCTGCGCAACACCTGCGACGGCGCGGCCAGCCACTCCGCCGCGCTCAGGTCGCGGTCGGGGACGAAGCCGAGGTGGTCGCGG
>NZ_JAYRVJ010000803.1:0-2502 GCF_041918635.1 Promineifilum sp. (SeqCode) | reverse complement strand
CATTTGCAGGAAGACGCGCACGCTGGCGACCTCCTTGGGCAGGAAGAATTGGGCCAGCAGCCGGTCATCGATGCCGTCCCGGTTGGGCGTGAAGGTGTGCTTGTCCAGCGTGAAGTTGCGCAACTCCGGCAGTTCCGGGTCAGCGTCGGCGATGGTGATCGTGCCGGTCTGCGTCTCCGTCAGGCCGTCGGCGTCAGTCGCCAGGATCGTCCAGGTATACTCGCCATCGCGCAGCAGCCGGGCCAGGATGTCGCCCTCGATAGCCTCATCGGGCAGCCGGTAGCCATCGACGACGCCGCTGAACAGCACCTCGAACTCCCCCGCCCCGCGCGGCTTGTCCTGGCGGAAGTAGAAGCGTTCGCCGGCGGCGTTCTCGAAGTAGATCGACACCGTCGCGCTGCGCGACAGGGCGTAGCTGATGCGAGTCGCGTCGGTTTGGCCGTCGGCGTTGGGGGTGATGAGCGCGTCCAGGACGACGACATCGCGCAGCAGGCTGTCGTCGCCGTTAAGCGCCCGCCCCACGCCCCACACGGCCACGGCCACCAGCGCGACAGCGATGAGAATAGCGAGAAGGGGAGCAGTGAGTTTCGACAAGGGAGTATTATCTGCGTAATCTGCGAAATCTGCGGATCATTCTTTCTTAGTGTAGCAAAGCCCCGGCTGTTCGCCAGAGACGATTAGCCGCCGCTCACCCCACGCCGCCCCTGCGCCGCCGGCGGAGCAGCACGCTCAGCGCCGCGACCAGGGCTACGCCGATGGACACCAGCGTCGCCACGGCCATGCCCGTATCCACCCCGAACAGCGTCGCCGTCCGGCTATCGAGCCGCACCAGTTCCAGCAAGCTGCGGCCAAGGGCGTAGGCGATCAGGTAGACCGCCATCAGTTCGCCCGGCAGTAGCCGCTCGGCGCGCCGCCGCGCCAGCCACAACAGCAGCAGGAAGGTCAGCAAGCTCCACAGCGACTCGTAGAGGAAGGCGGGGTGAAAGCGGCCGAAGGCTTCATATGGCTTCAGGCGATGCAGCGGGTCGATGGTGATGGCCCAGGGCAACTCCGACGGCCGGCCGTACAACTCCTGATTGAAGAAGTTGCCCCAGCGGCCTACCGCCTGCCCCAGCGCCAGCCCGACCACCGACAGATCGGCCCAGCCGAACACGGGCAGCCGGTTGCGTCGGGTGTAGAGGATCAGGCCCACCAGCCCGCCGGCGATACCGCCATAGACGCCCAAGCCGCCGGCGCGGAAGTTGAACAGTTGCGTCGGGTTGCGGAAGTAGTCCAGCGCCGAGGTGATGCCCACGGCGGCCATGCTCGGCGAGGGGGTCAGGACGTGGTAGAGGCGCGCGCCGATAAGGCTCAGGGTCAGGATGATGAACAGCGCGTTCCAGGCGTGATCGGGGTTCCACGGCCGCCAGGGCGCATCGGCCAGCCACGCCGGCGCGACGTCGGGCGCGGCGGCCAGCGCCTTGCCCACCGCTTCCGTCTCCGCCCGCTTCAGGCCCAGCCGGCGCGGGTCGAAACCATAGTCGCGCAGCACCGCGCCGAGTGTGGTGTAGTGGCGCGCGGCCAGGTGGGCGACCACGTCGTCGGGCAGGCCGGCGTCGGTCAGCGGCCGATCGCGCACGGCGGCGGGCGCGGCGGCGACGAAAAGGCGCTCCGCCCGCTCGTCGGCCAGCCGCGACACCACCCACGTCCCCAGGGCGATGCCGGTAATGATCCAGATGGCGTACCAGTACAGCGGCAGGCCCAGCACGGTGACGGCGGCGCGCGGCGGCATGGCCCCCGTCAGCAGGTGGCGGACGAAGAGCGCGACGGCGACGGCGAACACCGCTCCGATAGCGTACCAGTAAGGCTCGATTCGTCGGGACACGGGTGGTTTAGTGGTCGCGCGACTGTTGCCAGACGGCCCACATGCGCTGGAAGAAGGTGAAGTAGGTCAGCGCCGCCAGGATGGGCAGCAGGATATGGGGCAGGTTCAGCGCCAGGAAAGCGACGAGCAGGACGTAACGCTCCACGCGGCTGGCGATGCCCATCTTGGCCTGAAAGCCAAGCGCCTCGGCCCGCGAGCGGGCGTAGCTGACCATGAGCGAGCCGCTGACGGCCAGGTAGGCGACGGCCAGCATGAGCGCGTTGTCTTGAGTGTAGTAATAGTAGATGAAGCCGCCGAAGAGGGCGATCTCGGCCAGCCGGTCGAGGCTGGAGTCGAGGAACGCGCCGAAGCCACCCTGCTTGCGGCCCAGCTTGCGGGCCAGCGCGCCGTCGAGCGCGTCCAGCGGCGAGAGCGCGGCGATGGCCAGCGCCGCCCAGCGAAACTCGCCGATGGCGATCAGGTAAGCGAAAAGCAGGTGTGTGGCGAAGCCTAGGACAGTCAGGAAGTCGGGACCCAGCTTGAAGCGGGCCAGCATCTCCACGACCGGGTCGATGATGAAGCGGGTGCGAACGCGCAGCTGATCGGTCAGCGTCACGCGGGGCTTGATGGGTTGTTCCTGTGTCATAGCGAATCCTGAT
>NZ_JAYRVJ010000802.1:0-1578 GCF_041918635.1 Promineifilum sp. (SeqCode) | reverse complement strand
TGGCCGCCGCCCAGACCGACGGCGACAGGCCGCGTAGCTTGTGCACGTGGACGATATCCGGCCGCTCGCATTCGATGATAGCCCGTATCACGCGATAGACGTGCGGGTTCCACAGGTCAAGGAGTTGGAAGCCGGCCTTCTGGTAGGTGGGCTTGGTGTCCTTGTCGCCGATCCAATACAGATTGCGCGGGCGAAAGGTGTAGCGGCGGATGCCGTCCTGTTCATCGACGACCAGGCCCGGCTCGCGTCGCGTGCCCACAGTGACCACGTCAACGCCCTGGCGCTGCAAGCCCGCGGCGACCTGCCGCGCCGCCGTCGCCGCGCCGCCGCCCAGAGCATCCATTCGTGTGGCCACCAGCAGTACCTTCATGCTATCGCTCAATCGCTCAGGCGCGCGGGTGCCGCACCAGACGGGCGATCTGATTGAACTCTTCCAGCCGTAACAACCGCGCGGCGACGCCGGCCGACGCCAGACAGGCCATGCCCCCCGCCAGCAGCGTCAGCCACAGTCTGAGGCTGTCCGCCGCCAGCAGACCGCCGAGCATTCGCACCGCCAGCGTGCCCAGCGCGGCCGTGGCGGCCACCACGAGAAACTGCACCGTATCGACCCGCGTCCACAGCACCTCGTCCCGAGCGACGGTGCGCTTCAGCCAGAAGAAACCGGCGAAGGCGGCCAGCGAGTTGGCAATGCCGAAGCTGCGCAGGTCGAAGCCCAACCGGATGAGCACCAACTCCGTGGCGATGATGACGATGGCGTTGAGCGAGAAGAAGCCCAACACGGCTCGCGACTCCTTGCGGGCGAAGGCCAGCCCCAGCGGCACGCTGATAAGGGCCAGAGCCAGCACAGCCGGGGCGTAGGTCTGGAGGACGAGGGCTGTCGTCTGCACGTCTTCGGCGCTGAACCGCCCGCGGCCGAAGACCACGCCGATGAGTTGCGGCGAGAGCAGGGCCAGAACGACGGCCATGGGCACGGCCAACAAAGCGACTACCCGCAGCCGGGCGTTGTAGTTCTGCTTGGCCCCGGCGGCATAGGCCTGGATCGTCGCCAGTTGAAAGCCGCGGAAGACGAAGCGCTCCAGTGTAGCCACCAACCGCACGGCGAAGGTGACGGCCGTCAGCGCCCCCGGCCCCAGGAAAGAGGCCAGCGCTCGCTCACCCACCGAGGAGACGACGCGCACCGACTGGCCGGCCAGCGGCATGCCCACCGTCCGCGCCATGTCGGCCAGCGCCGCCCGCGCCGGCCAGGCCGGCCGGAAGGCGAACTCGGGCAAAGTGAATAGCCCGACAAAGCTGACCAGCGTCTCTATCAGCGCGCCGCCCACCAGTCCCCAGGCCACCCAGTGCAGGTCTTGCCGCGCCCCCGCCACCAGAGCGACGACGACCGAGACGAGCGTGCCGGCGATGCGCCCGGCCGACGGCACAACGAGCCGCTCGACCCGATAGTAGATGGCCCGGAACGTCTCGGCCAGCGCCAGCAGGAAGATGAGCCAGGCCAGGACGGCGGCGAGGGGCTGCCCGGCCAGCCGCGTCTCGGCCGACGCGCCCGGCACGCTGAGCGGATACCACCAGCGCGCGCCG
>NZ_JAYRVJ010000801.1:0-4331 GCF_041918635.1 Promineifilum sp. (SeqCode) | reverse complement strand
CTGCACGCCGCCGGCGCGGACGTGACCTATCTCGACATCGAGAGCACCTGGGGGCACGATGCTTTCCTGCTGGAAGTGGACACGATGACGCGGCTGCTGGAGAGTTTCCTGGATCGGCTGTCGGAGGAGGAAGGGATTGCGCTGCCGTGAAAGTAATGGTCAGTGGTCGGTGAGCAGTGCACTGACGACTGACCACTGTCCACTGACCACTAAACACCCATGACCCACTTACACCTACGTCCTGACTTGCAGGCCGTCGCCGGGCTGGTGCCGGCGGAGGCGCGGGCGCTCGACCTGGGGTGCGGCGATGGGGCGCTGCTCGACCACCTGCGGCGCGAGAAGGGCGTGCGCGGCCGGGGCATCGAACTGAGCGAGGCGGGCGTGCTGGCTTGCGTGCGCCGCGGCCTCAGCGTGCGGCAGGGCAACTTGCAGGAGGGGCTGGCCGATTACCCCGACGAGAGTTTCGACTGCGTAATCCTGGCCCAGACCCTCCAGTTTCTGGATGACCCGTTGATGGTCCTGGGCGAGATGCTGCGCGTGGGCCGGACGGCCGTCGTCAGCTTTCCCAACTGGGGTTACTGGCGCTGCCGGCTGGAACTATTGGCCGGCGGCCGGATTCCCGCCGCGCCCGATCTGCCGCAGCCGTGGCACGCCGTCCCCCGCTGGCAGGCGCTCACCGCGGCCGACTTCGCCGGCTTCTGCCGCGCCCAGGGCATCACCGTCCGCACCGCGATCTATCTGGCCGGCGGGCGGGCGGTTCACTTTCTGCCCAACCTGCGCGCCCGCACGGCCATCTTCGCCCTCGAACGGGGATAAGAGGGGAATCCACAGATTTCACAGATGACACAGATTAGCTCTTCAATCCGTGTCATCTGTGTAATCTGCGGATGCTTCTTTCAGTGCGCCCGGTGGGCTTCCCGCTCGTCCGGAACCATTAGGCTAACGACCCAGCTCACCAGGGTCAGCACGATCGCGCCGAGCACCAGATTCCAGAAGAATTCGGGCACGCAGGTGAAGCCGAGGCCCAACTGGTAGGAAACCCAGATGGTCAGCCACAACATGAGGACGTTGATCACGAAGACGAACACCCCCAGCGTCAGGATGATCAGCGGGCACGTCAGCAGGATGACCAGCGGCCGGATCAGGGCATTCACAACACCGAAGATCAACGCGATGATGATCAGCGGCAGGAGTTGCCCGTTCCAGCACAAGTCCACGATCCAGAAGGTCAGGCCCAGAGCAACGGCGCTGACCAGAAGTCGCACAAGAAATCTCATGACGGTCTATCTCCTTTTTACATAACGGGTGGATTGTCAAGGCGCGGGCCGCGCGATCCATGGGACGCGGCTCTGATCACTCTATACGCGGTCAGCGTGTAAACGTTCTTTTCTCTGTCAGGTCTTTAGTCACTTTCTGAACAGCCGCCGCCGCATTCCCCCTCGATTCAGGTACGTGATCGTCTCCCTGAAGCGCGCCGGCTGGAAGCCGAACTGCCGCTGCACCGCGTCGAGGTCGGTCACCTCGGGCATGAAGAAGCGATCCATGAAGTAGCGGCTGACGGGCGGCCAGCGCCACCAGCCCAGCAGCACCGCCGCCGATCGCCGCGCCATCTTGGGCGGCAGCGGCAGGAGGATGCGCGGCCGTTCGGTCACGCGCAAGATCGTCAGCAGGATGTCGCGGTAGCTAAGCCGCTCCGCTCCGGCCACGGTCACGATCCGGTCGAGCGTCGCCGGCCGGTCGAGTGTGCGCAACAGGCAGTGGGCGTAGTCCTCCACCCACATCGGCTGCATGGGGGCCTTGCCGCCGCCCGGCGCCCAGGCCAGCGGCCAACTCCACAGCGCCAGGCTGAAAATGATCTCGCTAAAGCGGTCATCGCGGCCGAAGAGGGTCGCGCTGCGCACGATGGTGTAGGGGATGCCGCTGCGTTGCACCAGCCGCTCCACTTCCCCCTTGGCCCGTAGCAGGGGTTGGACGGCGTGCGGGTCGGCGTTGAGCCGGCTGGGCACGATCAGGCGGCCCACGCCCGCCCGCCGCGCCTCTTCGATGAGCCGCTGCGTGCCGGCCACGTCCACGTGCTGCAGGAGGCGGTTGTTGCCGCGCGCCTCGGCCCCAGCCAGGTGGATGACCGTCTCCACCCCTTCCAACTCGGCGCGCAACGACTGGGCCGAACTCATCCGGCCGCTATAGGGCCGCCAGGGCGCGCCGGCGTGGCTCAGGGCGCGCCCGAGCGAGCGGCCGATGAATCCGGTAGCCCCGGTGACGAGAACCATGACGGTACTTTACCCGCTCTCTCCCGCTTTGGATAGTTCCTGTAGCTCAAGCTGTGGGCGTTCGTAGTCAGGCAATTCATTGCCGTTCTTCGCGCAAAGCAGGGAGGACGGCAATGAATTGCCTGACTACGAACCGGGCTGTGCCACGGTGGCCGGTCGCCCGACAGTTGGGTATGATTGCCGAGCATAGCGACTCAATTCCGCCCCTTATAGCCCATGCGACAACAACTGCTCAACCCGCTTCGCCGCCATCAAATATCCTTCCTCCTGGCCGCTATCCTGCTGCTGGCCGCCGGTCTGCGCCTCTACGCCCTCCGCTTCTCCCTGCCGGCGGCCTTCAACCCGGACGAAGATCTGCTGGTCATGCCGGCCATGAACATCCTCAAGACCGGCGATTTCACCCCGCTGCGCATGGATTACGGCACATTCTTTATCTACCTGCTCGTGCCGCTCTATGCCGCGCTGTTCCTGCTCCAGATGCGCGACGGCCTCATCGGCTCGGTGGACGAGTTGCGCCTCTATGAGCACGGCGCGTTCCCGGCCATCTTCCCCCATCCGGAGTACGTCCTGGTGGCCCGGCTGCTGGTGGTGGCCTTCAGTGTCGGCGCCGTCCTGATCGTCTTCATGCTGGCCCGCCGGCTGGGCAACGAGCGGCAGGGGCTACTGGCCGCCCTGCTGGCCGCCGTCATGCCCGACCTGGTGCTGCACACCCACTTCGCCACCACCGACATCCCCCTGAGCTTCATGGCCGTGCTATCGCTCTACCTGATCGTGCGGGTCTACGACGACTGGGAGCGCGACAGCCTGTGGGCCTACGCCGGGGCGGGCTTCGTCTGCGGCTTGGCCGCCTCGACCAAGTACAACGGCGCGCTGCTGCTGCTGCCGCTCGGCCTGCTGCCCCTGCTCAAGGCGCGGTCGCTCGACGACCTGATCAGCGCTCGCACACTGGCCGGCCCGTTGGGCATGGCCGCCGGCTTCGTGGCCGGCACGCCCTACGCGCTGCTCGACCTGCCGGCCTTCGTCCACGCCTTCGGCTCCAACCTGCGCATCTACAACCGGCCGGGCTACGATCCGACCGGCTCCACCCTCGGCTGGTGGCTGGAGTATCTGTTCACGCACCGCAACGCCCCGGCCGTGTGGCTGGGAGCGGCCGGCGCGGTCATCAGCCTGTTTCGCTGGGGCCGGCGCGGCTGGCTCATCCACATCTTCGTCGCCGCCTACCTGTTCACCATCTTCGGGCAGAGCGAACGGCAACAGCGCTCCTGGCTGGCCATCGCGCCGCTGGTCGCCGTCTACGGCGGGCTGGCGCTGGATACGGCCTGGGTCTGGTGGCGGCGGCGAATGGCCGATAACCGGCGTTGGCGAGTGGCCGCGCCGGCCGCGGTATTGGCCCTGGTGCTTGTTTTGCTGCTTCTACGCGCCGCCGAGGCCAACCGCGCCCTGGCGACGACGGACGTGCGCACGAACGCCCAGCAGTGGATCGAGGCCAACATCCCGCCCGGCACGCCCCTGGCTGTCGACCGCTTCCCGCCCAACATTTCGCCCGAGGTGTGGCCCATGACTCAGGTCTTTGGCCTCTACATGCAAGACCTGGCCTGGTATCAGGCGCAGGGCATCCGTTACCTGGTCATCGGCGACATCATCCACGACGCCTACCGCCTGTCGGATGAGGACTGGCAGCGCTATACCGAACTGACCGGGCAGTTGTGCCTGGTAACCGAGGTCGAAGGCTCCTGGGTGGCCGCGCCCGACCGGCGCATCTGGATCTACGAGGTTCCGCCATGCAGCGACCCGGCCTAGACCGCCTGCTGCGCGTCTGTTACTTCGGCACGTACCGCGCCGGCTATACCCGCAATCAGATCATCCTCAAGGGGTTGCAGGCCCAGCCCGACGTGGCGGTTCACGTCTGCCACGCGCCGCTGTGGCATGGGATCGAAGACCGCGTGGCTCAGGCCAGCGGCGGCTGGCGCAATCCGCGCTTCTGGGGGCGCGTGGCCGGAGCCTATCGCCAACTCATCCGCGTCCACGCCGCCGCGCCTGACTACGACGTGATGCTGATCG
>NZ_JAYRVJ010000800.1:0-5920 GCF_041918635.1 Promineifilum sp. (SeqCode) | reverse complement strand
TCGACGCGCTCGCTCTCGCTGTACACTTCGCTTTCCTCGGTCATGTCTTGCTCACCTCATCCACGCCGTAACTTGACATAGCGTAACGCGCGTCGGGTCAACTGTCAATGCCCGCGCAGCGTTACGTCGCCCGCGGCGACGATATGCAATCGCCCGGCGGCGTCGCGTATGAGGAGCCGCCCCCCCTCGTCCACGTCCTCGGCGATACCCACCAGCGCCGGCGTCGCGCCCGCAGCCGAGACCTGCACCGTCCGGCCCAGGGTGATCAGCCGCTCGCGCCAGGCCGCCAACGGGGAGCGGCCCGCGCTGGCCGCCTCATAGTGGCGTTCCAGGCGCGCCAGCAGGTTAACCAGCAGCGGCCGGCGCGCCACCGGTTGGCCCGCGGCGACGAGTAGACTGGTCGCCAGGGTAGTTGCCTGTGGCAGCGCCGCGCGCGGGATGTTGACGTTCAGACCGATGCCCACAATGGCGCTCTCCAGACGGCCCTCGCCGTCCAGCGCCGCATCCAGCAGCAGCCCGCAGACCTTGCCCTCTTCGCCCGCCACTCCCAGCAGCACATCGTTGGGCCACTTGAGCCGCGCCGGCCGATCGGTCGCCGCCTCCACCGCCTCGGCCACGGCCAGCCCGGCCAGCATCGTCAGCCAGCCGGCCCGCTCGGCCGGCCAGCCCGGGCGCAGCAGTACGGAGAACAGGAGTGACGTGCCCGGCGGCGCTTCCCAGCGCCGGTCGAGCCGGCCGCGTCCGGCCGACTGGTAATCGGTCAGGAGAACCGCGCCGGTTGGCAGCCCGGCCGAATCGCGCTCGGCCAGCCACGTTTTCAGGCGCTCGTTGGTGGAATCGAGCGCGGCGGCGTAGTAATAAGGATGGCCCAGCCAGCGGGTAGATAATGCCGTGGCGACCGCTGGTTCGCTGAGGTCGTCGTCGCCCATCTTTGTATTGTAGGACGAATTGCCAAATCGCCCCACAAGAGGCGATTTGCCAAATCGCCCTACATTATCGACAATGAGACACCATGCGCGCGACCCACATTGCCCGGCGGCGGGAACGAACGAAGCGATCCACTCGCGCCACACGCCGCGTCGCCCTGGGCGTGGGCATCCTGGGGCTGCTGCTGGCGCTCCTCCTCGCGCCGGTCGCCGCCGCCGCGCTGGGAGCAACCGGGCTGCTGGCCTACGTGCGCGCCTTGCCTGACGTCGACGCACTGCGCGACCTGCCCGCCCGCTTCCAACCCTCGCCGGCCACCACGCGCCTCTACGCCCGGGACGCGCCGGATGGCGACGGCCAGCGGCGGCCGGTGCTCTTGCACGAGATGGCTGACCCCCGCGCGGGCGGCGCCGGCTGGGCACGGCCGGCCGAGCTGCCGCGCAGCGTGCTGGACGCGATCATCGCGGTCGAAGACCCTGACTTCCTGACCGCCCCCGCCCCTGACTTGGGCCGCGCTCTGCTCGATTGGGCGCGCGCCGGCGCGATCCGGCAGTCTCACTCGCCCATCATCCGCGCCCTGGTTGACACCCATCTGCGCAACGGGACGCCGGCCGCGCCCGATGACAGCCGGCGCGCGCTGGGAGACTGGCTTCTCGGCTGGCAGGTCAGCCGCCGCTTCTCACGCGGGCAGCTGTTGGAGTGGACGCTCAACACGCGCTACTACGGTCACCTGGCCTACGGCATCGAGGGCGCGGCGCGCCTCTACTTCGGCAAGGGCGCGGTCGAACTGACCACGGGCGAGGCGGCGTTGCTGGCGGCCGTGGCCCGCGACCCGGCGATCAACCCGTTCGATCAACCGGATGCGGCCCGCGCCGGCCAGGCGGTTGTACTCGACGCGATGGCGCAGCAGGGGATGTTGAGCGTGGATGAAGCGGCGCGGGCCGCGGCGGAATCACTGGCCTTCGCCCTTCCACCCTGGGCCAACGCCGCCGCGCCCGGCTTCGTCCGGCTGGCCCGCCGCGAGTTGGAGGCAATTCTCGGCCCGGAGCGCCTGGCGCGGGGCGGCTGGCAGGTGGAGACGACGCTCGACCTGGTCTTACAGGAACAGGCCGCTTGTTTGGCGGCGGGAATGACGCAGACCGCTATGGACGCCGGCGGCTCAGCCTGCCCGGCGCGAGGCCACTTGACATTGCCGGAGGATGCCGACACGCCAACCAGCCTGGCCGTGGTCGCGCTCGACCCGGCGACGGGAGCCATCGAGGCGCTGGTTGGCGGGGCGGACGAACTGGCGGCGCATCCGGCGGGCACGCTGGCCCGGCCCTTCATCTACCTCACGGCATTGAGCCAGGGGTACACCGCCGCCAGCCAGACGCTGGACGTGGAGAGCATCTATCTGCAAGCGGGCCGCCCCTACAGCCCGCGCAACATCGACGGCGACTACCTGGGGCCGCTGCGGCTGCGCGAGGCGTTGGCCGCCGGGCAGGCCGCGCCGGCCGTGCAGGTACTGAGTTGGGTCGGCGTCGGGCGGGTGGCGGAGACAATGCGGGCGTTGGGGTTGGAACCTGGCGCGGAGACGCCGGCCGATTTGACCTTCGCCGAGCGCGGCTTCCCGGCCGGGCTGCTGGAAGTAGGTCACGCCTTCGCCACAGTGGGCAATGCCGGCGCGCGGGCGGGCATCGCCCTGGACAACGCCGCGCCGCGGCCGGCTACCATTCGACAGGTCTTCGACGCCCAGGGGCAAGAGGTCTACGCCTTCACTCCGGCGACACAGGAGACGCTGGCCCCCGAACTCGCCTTTCTGCTGACTGACATGCTGGCCAGCGACGAAGCGGCCTTGCCCGACGGCCGCCGCGCCGCCCTGGCCGCCGGCCAATCGCCCGACGGGGCCGGCTGGGCCATCGGCTACACCCCGGAGCGGCTGGTCGGCGTCTGGGCCAATAGAGCATCTGTCGCCGAACCAGTCTGGCAAGCGCTGATGACCTGGTCGTTGGCCGGGCAACCGGCGACGGAGTGGCCGCGCCCGGTGGGGCTGCGCCAAGTAGCCGTGTGCAAGCTATCGGGGCTGCTGCCCCAACGCGACGGCGCGACCTGTCCCACGGTAAATGAATGGTTTGTGCCCGGCACGGAGCCGGCGGCGACGGACACGATGCAGCGCGAAGTGGCCGTCAACCGCGGGACGGGCCGGCTGGCAACGATCTTCACCCCACCACAGCTCATCGAGCGGCAGCCGTTCGTCGTCTATCCGGACGAGGCGGCCAGGTGGGCAGCCGACCGAGGTCTAACCGGCCCGCCGACCGAATACGATACCATCTATCGCACGCCGGCGCGGGCCGGTGGCGCGGCCGTCACGTCGCCGGAGCCGTGGGCAGCGATCAGTAGTCAGTGGTCGGTAGATGGGTCGGCTGGCGGGGATAGTTTCAGCTACTACCGCCTGGCGTACTTCCCCGGATTGCTGCCGGAGGCGATGCAAGTCATCGTCGAGCGGGCCGAGACGCCGGTAGAGGCGGGCGAACTGGGCGTGTGGGACACAACGCTGCTTGATGATGGCCTCTACACCCTTCTGCTGACCGTCGTCCGCGCCGACGGTACGTTCGATGAGGTGGGGATCCCGGTGACGGTGGCGAATGGCGAGTGACGAACGACGAACGCGGGAGATGGCTCAGATGACGACACAGGATGCTACCGTGGACCGGAAGAACGCCCCGATGGCAGCGAAGCAACCCGCCAGCCGGTCGCTCAAGCTGCTCATCCTATTCCTCTGCCTCATCGCACTGGCCGTGATCTTCGCCACGGCTCTGTTTGAGTGGAGCGTCGCCAACTATAGCGCAGGCCAGCGAGAAGAATCGGACATAGGTATCGCCGCGGCCTTCGGCCTGATCGCCATCATCGGCGCACTGGCGGCAATGGGCCAACCGCGCAACGCGGTGGGCTGGGTGCTATTGTTCTGTGGGCTGACCATCGGTCTGGCCGGTTTGGGCGAGAGCTTGGGCTACTATTTACTCACCACACAACAGGGTTCAGCAGACTCAGCCCTCATTGTCACCTGGCTGGCCGGCATTGGGTGGCTCACGGGTATAGCCCTCCTGCTGCTCGTGTTCCCTTTCCTCTTCCCGAATGGGCGGCTCCCTAGCCGGCGGTGGCGGCCTGTATTCGCGCTGGTTATTCTGTTCGCGATAGCGGTGATCGGCGTCACCCTCGTCAGCCCACTGTTCTCGCGCAAGTATCTTGACCCGTCCGAAACAGATCGGTTGCTGGGGCCGCTGTACCTGGTTTTTCCCTTTCTGGCGTTGCTGGGAGTTACATCGCTGATCGTTCGTTACCGGCCAGCGGACTCCCATACCCGCCAGCAAATGAAATGGCTGTTGGTGACCATCGGCGCGCCTATTATCGCTTTCCTCTTCCTGACAATAGTCGAGGACTTTTTCGGCGCCAGCTACTCCAACGCAGTCTGGGGGCCTTTATATCTGATGATCCCCATTGGCCTGGGCATCTCCCTGCTGCGCTACCGGATGTTCGATGTGGACACGGTCATCCGCAAGACGGCCGTCTACTCTATTCTGAGTATCCTCCTGGCGCTTGTGTACTTCGGCATTATTGTGACGCTGCAAAGGGTATTCAGCGACGTGAGCGGCGATACGTCGAATGTCGCCGTCGTCCTTTCCACACTGGTCATCGCCGCGCTGTTCTTGCCGCTGCGCCGCCGGGTGCAGGCGGTCATTGACCGGCGCTTCTATCGCCGCAAGTACAACGCCGAGCGAGTGTTAGCCCAATTTGCCGTCACAGCCCGCGACGAGACGGACCTTGACGCGCTGACGGCCGAATTGTTGCGGGTGATTCAGGAGACGATGCAGCCAGAGCGGATAAGCATCTGGTTGAAACCGGTCGATGCGGGGGAGCAGGAGGGTAGGGGCGCAGGAGTGAAAGAAGAGCTATTGTGACGGTGCGCTTGCGCAATGAGTCTCTTAATCTGCGAAATCTGTGGATCCTTCTTCTCCCGGCCTCGCCCCATGCCGCCCCTCGCCGCCGGCGAAGCGCGCCGCCCCGGCCAGTCCCTCCGCCCACAGCGCCGCCAGCCCGCCCTTGAACTCCCGCCGCAGGGCTTCATCCAGCGGCCCGTCGAACGCGCCGTAAGCCGACAGTCGGTCGGCGCGCAGGCAAAGCTGGGGGAAGGCGGCGATCTCGTGAGCCAGCGCCTCGGCCACGGCGCGGGCCTGCCCCCGCGGCGCGATCCGGTTGGCGAGACCGATGCGGAGCGCTTCGTCTGCCCCAACCGGCCGGCCGGTCAGGATCAGGTCGAGGGCGTGGCTCAGGCCGATCAACCGCGGCAGCCGGACCGTCCCGCCGTCGATGAGCGGCACGCCCCAGCGCCGGCTGAAGACGCCCAGCACGGCGTCCTCCTCCACCACACGCAGGTCGCACCACAGGGCAAGCTCCAGCCCGCCGGCCACAGCATAGCCGGCGATGGCGGCGATGACCGGCTTGCTGAGCAGCAGCCGCGTCGGCCCCATCGGCCCATCCCCCTCGGCCGACAGCCGGTTGCGGCGGCTCTCGTCGGTGATGGCTTTCAGATCCGCCCCGGCGCAGAACGTCCCGTGGTCGCCGTAGAGGACGCCGACCCGCGCCGTGTCGTCGGCCTCGAAAGCGCGGAAGGCGTCGGCCAGCGCGGCAGCCGTCGGCCCGTCCACCGCATTGCGCGCCTCCGGCCGGCTCAGCACCACTGTCGTCACCGGGCCGTTCTTCTCGATCCTAATCATGAGGAGAATACTATCGGCAAATTGCGAAGAGGCTCACGCAAAGATCGCAAAGAAGCAAAGGACGCAAAGAAGAGATCATGGACTTTTCTTGGCGTTCTTGGTTTTCTTGGCGGACTTTGCGTGAGCCTCTTAATCTGCGGATTAAACCCTCTCGATGATGGTCGCGATCCCCATTCCCCCGCCGGCGCAGAGGGTGACGAGCGCCGTGGACAGGTCACGCCGCTCCAGCTCGTCGAGCGCCG
>NZ_JAYRVJ010000799.1:0-18838 GCF_041918635.1 Promineifilum sp. (SeqCode) | reverse complement strand
GGGAAGGCCGAGCGTCTGGCGGCATGGGTAGATCGGCAGGTGGTTCCAACCACGTTTCGGCGGCGCTCAGCCAGGTCTCCACGCCCTCTAGCTCGCCGGTCTGAAGCAGCGCCCCGCCGAACAGGTTGCAGAGCACGGGCCGCTCGCGGACCAGCGCTTCAGGTAATGCCCGGAGCCAACCGAGCAGTGTCACCTCTTGCCGGCTCCGGCTCATGGCCGGAAAAACCCGTTCGATCAGACCCGCCGCGCGCGCGAAATCCCTGGCGGCCAGCGCATGGCGGATCGCATCGGCCGTCGAACCATGCTGCTCATGCCACTCGCTGGCGCGCAGGTGCAGCCCGGCGACTTGATGGGGCTGTTCCGCCAGCAAATAGGCGCGCAGGACTTCGGCAAAGAGGTGGTGATAGCGATACCAATGGCGATGATCATCCAAGGGAACCACAAAGAAATTGCCTCGCTGGAGCGCCTCCAGCCGTTGGCTGCTGCCCTCCTGTCCGGTGACCGCGTCGCACAGCGGCCCATTCAGGCGATCCAGGATGGCGGTCTGCATCAGGAAGTTTCGAACCGCTTCAGGCTGGTGCTTCAGCACCTCTTCGACCAGATAATCCACGATGTAGCGATGATCGCCGGCAAATGACCGGATGAACCCAGGAATATCCTGGCGACCCTTCATGGAGAGCGCCGCCAACTGCAAGCCGGCAATCCAGCCTTCTGTGCGGGTTTCCAGGATCGCCACCTCTTCCGTTGAAAGCGCTAAGCCCATGACCTGGTTGAGAAATTCGGCAGCTTCGGCGGGGGTAAAACGCAAGTCAGCGGCGCGCAGCTCAGTCAACTGACCACGGGCGCGTAAGCGGGGGAGGGGTAGACTCGGATCCTCGCGGGTGGTGATGACCAGGTGCATGGGCCGCGGCAAGTGGTCAATGAGAAAGGTCAGGGCGTTGTCAATCGCCTGGGACTCAATCACGTGATAGTCGTCCAGTACGAATATGAAATCGGAGTGGATGGCCGCGATTTCATTAATCAGGGGGGTCAGCATCGCGTCCGTTGGCGGAAGTGGCGGGTTTTGGAGCACCCTTAAAAGTTGCTCGCCCATATCCGGTACAATCATCCGCAAGGCGGCCACCACGTAAGCCAGGAAACGGGCTAAGTCGTTATCCTCCTCATCTAACGAGTACCATGCCACCGGCCGCTGACAGGTAGGAATCCATTCGCTAAGGAGGGTGGTTTTGCCAAAGCCAGCCGGGGCGGAGATGAGGGTCAGTTTCTGTCCATACCCTTGATCCTGGCACAACCCCTCGGTTAGCCGCTCGATCAGGCGAGGGCGCGAGACAATAGTAAACCGGCGTGGGGGGGCATAAAGTTTCGTGGCCAAAACCGATGCGGGCATGGATTCATTATAGAGCACAAACTTGCTGTTGGAATAGAGAAATCGCCCGTTCTTGCCTGGTAGGAAACCCGCGCCACGGGGGTTCAGGTCGCTGGCCAGCGCCGTCGCACCGGCTGCCCATCCGCGCCGTAGACGGTTGAAAAGGCGCGTTCGACGCTTAACTCGAAAAGGATGAAAGTCTCGTCCCGTGGGTAGGCGGTGGCCGCACTGGCTTGCTGCCGGATGGCCGGGTCTTCGATCCGTACGCCCCAGCCCTCGACGGAGAACTCATAAAACTCCCACGGCCCCCCATCGGGATTGGTAATCGTGCCGTGCAGCGCGTAACGCCCGTCTCGTGCCAGGTCGTGTCGTTTGGGCGAGGTTGATGCCATAAAGATGAAGAGGTGCGTGTCGCTTAAAATTGGCCGGACCGGGTGTAAACGCGGCGAGCCGTCCTGACGAAGCGTGGCCAGGTAGGCCACCCGGTCATGTAGCCGTTCTTTGCCAAAAGCAGCCAATTCTGGGTCGGCCGCTGCCAATTGACGCCAACTCATGGTCATGCCTCCCGAGGGAATAGGTTCCTGTCTATCTCGTATGGTATGGACGGGCCGGTTGGCGTCAACTGCCCTTTTGGATAGGGTTATAGCAGGGCGGCGAAAAGCGAGGCTCTCGCTGTTCGCTAAGAGCTCGATATACTTATGACCGCAATCGGATAGAGTACATTGATGAACCTCGAATTCACCGGCAAAATCTGGTTCTGGAAAGGCCCGGCGCCATTTTACTTCGTCACCGTGCCGGAGGAGCAAAGTCATGAGTTACACTTCATCTCCGGCTCGGTCACGTATGGCTGGGGCATGATCCCGGTCACGGCCCGGATCGGTCGGACTGTATGGAAGACTTCCCTGTTTCCCAAAGACGGCGGCTACATCGTGCCCATCAAAGTGAGCGTCCGCCGGGCGGAGAAGATCGGGGAAGGCGACAGCGTGACACTGCGCCTCGAAGTGAGTTGAAAGCCATGAACGACTCGCCGCCCAAACGACCGCTGGATATAGACCTGGCCCTGAACCGCATTGAGGCGGCCGTTGAACCCTACCCCAAGGCGGCCATGTTCGAACTGGCCGAACTGGGCTATGCCACGCCGTTCGAACAACTCATCGCCTGCATCATCTCTATCCGCACCCGCGACGAAGCGTCGCTGCCTATCGCTCGACGGCTGCTGGACGTAGCCCGCACCCCGGCCGCCATGGCCCAACTCGCCCCGGACGAGATCGACCGGCTGATCGCCTCCAGCACCTTCCACGAACGCAAGTCCTTCCAGATACACGCCATCGCCCGCCGGATCGTGGACGAGTACGGCGGCGAGTTGCCCTGTGACGAACAGGTGCTCCTCTCCTTTTCCGGCGTGGGGGTCAAGTGCGCTCATCTGGCATTAGGCATTGCCTGCGACCAGCCGTGGATCAGCGTCGACATCCACGTGCACCGCGTCACCAATCGCTGGGGCTACGTGGCCGCGCCGACGCCCGAACAGACGATGGTCGAGTTGGAACGGGTGTTGCCGCGGGCGCACTGGATCGACATCAACCGGCTGCTCGTCCCCTTCGGCAAGCACATCTGCACCGGCGAGCTGCCCCGCTGCTCCACTTGTCCGGTGCTGGAGATGTGCCGGCAGGTGGGCGTTGAGCGGCATCGGTGACCCGCCCATGCCGGGCCGGAGGGATATTGGCGCGCCAGGTCACGAAGTGGGTACTCCCGCTTCCATCGGTCAAGAACTGATCGACCACGACCCCGATCACAATCTGCTGTTGAGCGTCCATGCCTATTGGGCGGGCTTTGATGGCCGGCCGCACATTTAGACGGCCGTCGACCACAATCTCCCGCTCGTGTTTGGCGAAATCGCCAACAAGCAGTATGGGGAGGACAACAATGGCGTGGCGAACCAGTGCTATTACGATCTGGACGGCCTCAACCAGGGTCACGCCCCGGCAAACACCTTCACCTATCAGAGCTTGCTGCACACTCTAAAGATAAACAAGATCGGCTGGCTGGCCTGGAGCTGGGGGCCGGACGGCTGCGCCCCGCGCAATATCGCTCAGTATGACCCGGTCACCGGCCAATACGCCGGACTCAGCCAGCCCTATGGCGACGACATCGTGAACAACCTCGATTATGGCTTGAAACATAGCGCCGTTCGTAGCCCGGTGCTGTAGAAGCGCAGGTGGGTTGCACCTTCTGAGGTGCAACCTACCTGTTTCCATGGTATGGGTGGGTTTCAAACCCGCCCCTACTTTACTTGACAATTCCCCCACACTGTTCATATAGTGCGACACTATGAAACACACACCCTGGTGGCAAACCGCCGTCTTCTATCAAATCTATCCCCGCAGCTTCGCCGACGGCAACGGCGACGGCATCGGCGACTTCGCGGGCCTGATCGACAAGCTCGACTACCTGCAAGACCTGGGCATCGACGCCATCTGGCTCTCCCCCCACTACGCCTCGCCGCAGTTCGATTGCGGCTACGACATCGCCGACTACCTCAGCCCGGCCGAGGAGTACGGCACGCTGGATGAGTTCAAGCGCTTCCTCGACGGGGCGCACGCTCGCGGCATCCGCATCATCCTCGACCTGGTGCTCAACCACACCTCCGACCAGCACCAGTGGTTCATCGACTCCCGTTCCAGCCGCGACCATCCCAAGCGTGACTGGTACATCTGGCGCGACGGCCGCGACGGCGGGCCGCCCAACAACTGGCACGCCGCCTTCAGCGATTCGGCCTGGGAATACGACGCCGCGACCGGCCAGTACTACTACCACTACTTCTTCAAGGAGCAGCCCGACCTGAACTGGCGCAACCCCGAAGTGAAACGGGCCATGTTCGACGCCGCCCGCTTCTGGCTCGACCTGGGCGTCGACGGTTTCCGGCTCGACGCCATTGGCACACTCTTCGAAGACCCGACCCTGGCCGACCATACGGCCGAGATGTCCCAGCGTGACTTGTTCCGGGAGTTGCGCGACAGTTTCCCGAGCCAGACCGACACCGAACACGCCCGCTACCTGGCCGAGCAGTTCCGGCGGCTCATCGAGAAACAGGTCGATCAGCCCGGCGTCCACGAGTTGATGCGCGAGCTGCGGGCGCTGGTGGACGAGTACGACGACCGGGTGTTGGTGGGTGAGACGGACGAGATCAGCTACTACGGCGACGGCGACAACGAATTGCACCTGACCTTCAACTTTCCGCTGATGCGCGCGGCGCGCCTGACGCCGGCCTGGATTCTGGCGAATCAGGCTGAACGGCTGGCCGCGCTGCCGCCGGGAGCGTGGCCCTGCAACACACTGGGCAACCATGACTCGCCGCGCGTTCTCAGCCGCTATGCCGACGGCCGCGACCCCGACGCCCTGGCCCGGCTCCATCTGGCGCTGATGCTCACCCTGCGCGGCACACCCTTCCTCTACAACGGCGAGGAGATCGGCATGGGCGACTGGCCCCTGGCCGACATCGGCCAGTTCCGCGACAACCTGGGCGTCTGGCGCTACCAGATGATCATGGCCGAGGCGGACGAGGGGCGCATTGACGCGCTGGACGTGAATGAAGCGCTGGCCCTCGCCAACAATTTCAGCCGCGACAAGGGACGCACGCCGATGCAGTGGCGCAACGCCCCCAACGGCGGCTTCACCCCCGCCGGCGTCGCACCCTGGCTGCCTGTCCATCCTAACTATGCCCAGGGCGTCAACGTCGCCGATCAGGCGAATGACCCCGGCTCGATGCTCAACTTCTACCGGGCCATGCTGCGGCTGCGGCGGCGGACGCCCGCGCTTATCCTGGGCGACTTCGAGCCGCTGAACGCCCCGGCCGACTGTCTCGTCTTTCTGCGCCGCACGAAAGCGCAACGCTGCCTGGTCGCCCTCAACTTCTCTGAGGAACCGCAGACGCTCGACCTTGGCGGTGTAGCGCGATTTGCCAGATCGCTCTGGAAAGCGGAGGAGCAGGGGGGCGGGGGAGCAGGGGAAATGATCGACCTTTCCCGGTTAATGCTCACCCCCTTCGGTATCTACATTGGCGAATTGGACGAATAGGTGCTAGGGGTTAAGGGCTAGGGAAAGATCGCTCTTGCGCGGGCTTCCGTCTTCCCTAGCTCCTTGCGCCTAGCGCCAACTCTTTGAGTAGCCGCGTCCGCAGGCCAATAATAGTCAGCCCGACAACGTTCTGTTCAGCCTCGTCGTAGCGCAGTACCAGCCCCTCACCGATGTCAATGCCGACAGCCGGCCGGGGGTCGCCGATAGAGAGGTAGAGCACGTCGGCGTCTTCGTCGTAGTCCCACTGCAGGTCTTGGGGCTTTTCCAGAATCGTTACCGCGTCCATACCGTCTCTCTCCTCGCCGAAGGACGGCGCGCCAGGTAAGCTGTTAGGATGAAGCCGTCTGTTGTCGTCATTTCTCGATAAGCAACGATTAGATACTTGCGCGTTAACGGCGTTTGGGTATACAAGCGCAATGCCAGCAACTCGCCGAAGTCACCCTTTTGAACGAGGTCTGGAGCGCTCACCGTCTCCAAAACTCGCTCGCGTTGTGTCGTCATTTCCGGGTGCTGATGCACGATATGATCCCACCGCTCGGTTGTTAGTCGAATGAGCACCTAGTTGACCGAGCGTACGAGGATCATGATAGCGCTTCAGACGGTCGCGATTGATGGTCTTCAGTATACCATAGCTGTCCAAGAGGCGTGAGAGCTAGAAATAGACGACCATTATTTAGGGACTGGGGAAGAAATAGGTTACCAGGAAGAACACTCTTCCCTTAGTAATATCCACCCTGGCCCCTGGAACCTCAACCAAGGAGTAACCATGAACACAACCCCCTTTGACTTTCCACCCAACTTCCTCTGGGGCACGGCCACCGCCGCCCACCAGGTAGAGGGCAACAACGTCAACAACGACATCTGGCTGCTGGAACACACGCCCGGTTCGGGCTTCATCGAGCCGTCGGGCGACGCCTGCGACCACTACCACCGCTACCCGGCCGACATCGCCCTGCTGGCCGAATTGGGCTTCAATATGTACCGCTTCTCGGTCGAGTGGGCGCGCATCGAGCCGGAGCGCGGCCACTTCTCGCGGGCCGCGCTCGACCATTACCGGCGCATGCTGGCCGCCTGCCACGAGCACGGCATCACGCCCATGGTCACCTTCCACCACTTCTCCTCGCCGCGCTGGCTGCTGGCCGCCGGCGGCTGGGAGGGCGCGGAGACGGCCGACCTGTTCGCCCGCTACTGCGAGCGGACGGCCCGCCACCTGGGCGACCTCATCGGCGCGGCCTGCACCCTGAACGAGGCCAACATCGGCCGGCTGATCACCATGGGCATCCCCTCCGCGGGCGAGCGGCCCTCGCCGCTGCCGTGGCAGGCCGCCGTCGCCCGGCAACTGGGCATCGCCCCGGAAGAGGTCGTGACGTTCCTGGCCGCCGCCTCGCCCCGCGCCGCCGGCGTCGTCATGGATGCCCACCGCCGAGCGGTGGCGGCCCTCAAGAGCGGCCCCGGCGACTACCCCGTCGGCCTGACCCTGGCCCTGCAGGACATCCAGCCCGCCGAACACGGCGAGGCGACGGCCGCCCGCCTGGACTACGAGATCAACGGCTTCTATCTGGAACAACTGCGCCAGGACGACTTCGTTGGCGTGCAGACCTACAGCCGGATGCGCTGCGGCCCAGACGGCCCCCTGCCGCCGGAGCCGGGTGTCGAGCTGACCGACATGGGCTACGAGTTCTGGCCCGAGGCGCTGGAGGCCACCATCCGTCACGCCATCGCCATCGCCGGCCGGCCGGTCATCGTTACCGAGAACGGCATCGGCACCGGCGACGACACACGCCGCATCGCGTACGTCCGCCGCGCCCTCAACGGCGTTATCAACTGCCTGCGCGATGGGCTGGACGTGCGCGGCTACACCTACTGGTCGGCCTTCGACAACTTCGAGTGGCTGTTGGGCTACCGCCCCACCTTCGGCCTTATCGCCGTGGATCGCGAGACGCAGCAGCGCACCGTCAAACCGAGCGGCTATTGGCTGGGCCAGATCGCCCAGGCTAACCGGTTGTCAGGGGATTAACAAACTGATCGATGTCCAACCCACCAGCCCGCCCGGGCCTGAAGGCGCCGGGCTAGCCAACAGCGCCGGCTGAAGCCGGCTGCTAGCCGCTGCGGCCCAAAAGGCCCGTTCAGGGGCCGTCGTTCACTAGCCCCGGGCTTCAGCCCGGGGCGGCCCTGACCACCAAACACTGACCTACTGAATACGGTTTACTTCTTACTGCTTACTACGTCACAATCACCACCACCACCCGCCTCGGCCCATGCACTCCCCGCGTGATGACCATCTCGATGTCGGCCGTCCGGCTGGGGCCGGTGATGAAGACGAGATTGCGCGCCGAAACCGGGTTTCTTCCGAGAAACCCGGTTTCGGGGGCCAGAAAGGTCGCCATATCGGCCACAATGTCACCCTCGCGCAGCAACGCCACGTGAGTCAGCGGCAGCAGCGACGCGGTCATCGGCCGGCGCGGCCCGCTCAGCAGCGCCACGCTGCCCGTGTCAGCCAGCCCGGCGAGCGCCCCCGTCACGCCCACCGCCGGCCGATCCAGCGCCTCCAGTTGCGCCTGCCGCCGGACCGGGTCGCCGTCCAGACGGGCGAAGACGGGCGCGACCCCCGCCGTTCGCAACGCCTCGCCGATGGGGAAGGGCAGCTCCTCGTCCGGCCACACCAGCGCCTCGCGCGCGTCCGATTGCCATAACAGCTCAAGCAGCCGCGCCCGCCCTTCGTCCGCGCCGGCGGCGCGCACCACCTCCCCGCCCACCGCCTCCAGCGCCGCGATAAACTGGTCGACCAATCCAGACCGGACAGGTCTTCTGAGACCTGTCAGGTCTAGGGCGGGCAGGTCGCCTGCGTCCGGCAAATGCGCCGTCCGGAGGCTTTGCCGGATGCGGCCCAGGATGGCCGCGCGGCTATCGCTCATCGTCCCCTACCCCGGCCCCTCCCGGAGGGAGGGGGGATGTTGCCCTTCCCCCGTCCTTCCGGGAAGGAGGGGGGACGTTGCCCCGGCGGCGCGCCGCCAGTTGCTCGCTGAAGGGCTTGTCAGCGAACGGCGGGAAGTCGCGCGATTTCGTCCAGCCGTCCAACGGCGGCGGCAGCCGCGTCAGCCAGCCGCCGCGGCCGAGCAGCCGGGTGGCCGCGCCGGCCAGCCGCACCGCCGCATGGAAGCGCCCCGGCCCGGCCCCCGCCAGCCGGAAGGCGGCCAGCCCCGGCCCCGCCCACAGCGGCGACCGGCCGGCCTCGTCCGCCTCGCGCCGCAACGCCAGCAGCATGCGCGGGATATCGATGCGCACCGGGCACACCTCGCGGCACGCGCCGCACAGCGTGCTGGCCTGCGGCAGGTCGCTCCACGCCTCGATGCCGCCCAGCGCCGGCGTCAGCACCGCGCCAACCGGGCCGGGGTAGACGCTGCCGTAGGCGTGGCCGCCGATCTCGCGGTAGACGGGGCAGGCGTTGAGGCACGCGCCGCAGCGGATGCAGTACAGTATTTCGGCCATCTCGCCGGCCAGGACGCGGCTGCGGCCGTTATCCACCAGCACGACGTGCATCTCGTCCGGGCCGTCCGGCTCGTCGGGGCGGCGCGGGCCGGTGACCAGGTTGGTGTAGACGGTCAGTTGTTGCCCCGTAGCCGAGCGCGCCAACACCTGGAGCATGACGCCCAAATCGGCCAGTGTGGGCACAAGCCGCTCGATACCCATTACGGCCACGTGGACGCGCGGCAGGGTGGTCGTCATGCGCCCGTTGCCCTCGTTGGTCACCAGACAGATCGCGCCCGTCTCGGCCACGCCAAAGTTGACGCCGCTGATGCCCATGCCGGCCGACAGAAAGATGCGCCGCATCTGCTCGCGCACGGCGGCGGTCATCTCGGCCGGCTCGTCCGTCAGCGGCGCGCCCGTCTTCTCGTGCAGGATCGCGCCGCACTCCTCCTTCGTCTTGTGGATGACGGGCGTGATGATGTGCGACGGCGTCTCGCCGGCCAGCTGGATAATGTACTCGCCCAGGTCCGACTCCACGACGCGCACGCCGGCCGTCTCCAGCGCCCGGTTCAGGTGAATCTCCTCCGTCACCATCGACTTCGACTTGACGGCCAGCCTCACCCCGGCTGCCTGGGCGATCTCAACCACGTAGCGGCTGGCCGCTTCGGCGTCCTCCGCCCAATGGACGTGGCCGCCGGCCGCCTCCACCGCCGCGGCGAACTGCTCCAGATAGCTATCGAGCCGGCTGATGGTGTGGGCGCGGATGAGCCGGGCGCGGTCGCGGATGGCCTCCGCCTCAGGCAGCGCCGCCAGCGCGTCGCGGCGCAGGGTGGTGAAGCGCGTTGAGGCGCGGTCGAAGGCGCGGCGCTGGAAGTCGTTGCCCAGTGCGTCCTCCACGCGCTCGAAAAAGCTGACGTTGGGCGCGGTCAGGCTCATGGGGCCAGCAACTCGGCCAGATGCTTCACCGCCACCGGCGACCCGCGCCGGTGGAGGCCGCCGGCGATGTGGAGCAGGCAGCTCGCGTCGCAGCCGGTGACGACCTGCACCCCGCTGCGCTCGATGGCGTCGAGCTTGCGCGCCAGCATGGCCGACGAGATGCCGCTCATCTTGATGGCGAACAGGCCGCCGAAGCCGCAGCACGCCTCGGCGTCGGGCAGATCGACCACTTCCACCCCCTCGGCCGCCGCCAGCAGCGCCCGCGGCGCGTCCCTGACCCCCAACTCCCGCACCAGGTGGCACGACGGATGATAAGCCACCTTCACCCGCGGCCCCGCAGAATCCCCTCGTGTCCCCTCTGCGTAATCTGCGAAATCTGGGGATTCTTCCCCCACGAATTCCGCGAACTCATACACCCGCCCTGCCACCGCTTCCGCCAGCGGCCCATACACCGCGTCGCCGGCCAGCAACTCCGGGTAGTGGCGGCGAATCATGGCCGCGCAGGAGCCGGACGGCACAACAATTGGCCCCTCTGTCGCGCCGAGCACGTCGAGCGTCTGGCGGGCCATGGCCCGGGCGTTGCCCCAACTGCCGGTGTTGAACGCCGGCTGGCCGCAACACGTCTGGCCGGACGGATACTCCACCGTCAGGCCCAATCGCTCCAGAAAGTCGACCACGGCCAGGCCCGCCTGCGGCCGGATGGTCTCTATCAGGCAGGTGGCGAACAGGTGAACGCGCGTTGGTTGCTGCGGAATGTCGTCCATGGCTGCGCTCCATTGGTGATCTACTATGGATGATAGCGCGGTTGGGCCGAAACAAGAATAGGACGCTGAGGGACGCCTGACTAAGGGCCTTGACACGTGGGCGGCCATGAGGCTCGTTCCTATTAGAGTACCAGTGGCCGCCCACCTGTCAGGTCTGATCCGGCAGGATCACCTCAACCTGATGCTCCCCACTGTCATCCACCAGCGCCACCCACCCATCCGGCTGTGACATACCGTCCACGATCAACAGGGGAGAAACCGAGTTTCTTCCGAGAAACTCGGTTTCTATCTCTTTGGCCCGCCGCACGTCAAAATGGTAGCGCGTCTCGCCGTACCGGTACGTCAGCCGGAATCCGTTCCACGCCGGCGGGATGCGCGGCTCCAGCCGCAGCCTGTCCCCGCGCCGCTGTAGGCCCAGCAGCCCCTCGACGCCCAGCCGGTACATCCACGCCGCCGACCCGGTGTACCATGTCCAGCCGCCGCGTCCGCGATGAGCGGGCAGGCTGTACACGTCAGCGGCCACGACGTAAGGCTCTACTTTATAGGTGTCGGCCTTAGCCGTCGTGTCGGCGTGGTAGATGGGGTTGACCAGGCGGAAGAGGCGCTCCGCCCCCGCGCCGTCGCCCAGTTCGGCGCAGGCCCAGATGGCCCACATGGCGGCGTGGCTATACTGCCCGCCGTTCTCGCGCACGCCGGGCAGATAGCCCTTGATGTAGCCGGGGTCTTTGGGCGTCCGGTCGAACGGCGGCGTGAAGAGCAGCAGCAGGCTGTGGGCGTCATCCACCAGCATGTCGGCCACCGACTGCATGGCCCGCCGCGCCCGCTGGGGATCGGCCGCGCCGGAGAGGACGGCCCACGACTGGGCGATGGAGTCGATCTTGCACTCCGCGCTCTGCTGGGAGCCGAGGGGCGCGCCCTCGTCGTAATAGGCGCGGCGATACCACGCTCCATCCCAGCCGTGCTGCTCGACCGCCGCCCGGTACGCCTCGGCCCGCTCGCGCAATTGGGCCGCGGCCTCGGCGTCAGCGGACTCCGGGCCGCCCCGCGCCTCGCACAGTTCGGCGAAGTCGAGCAGGGCGCGATAGAGGAACCAGGCCAGCCAGATGCTCTCGCCCTGGCCCTCCGCGCCGACGCGGTTCATGCCGTCGTTCCAGTCGCCGGCGCCGATGAGCGGCAGCCCGTGACGGCCTTCGGTGGCCGCCTGTCGCAGGGCGCGCAGGCAGTGCTCATAGAGCGAGTAGTCGCGCAGGCTCCGCTCGAAGTGGCCGTAGCGCTCCTCCTCGCCATGCTCCAGCGGCGGGCCAATGAGGAAGGGCGCGGTCTCATCCAGGATGGCCGCGTCGCCGCTGGTCGCCACGTAGTACGCGGTCACATAGGGCAGCCAGGCCAGGTCGTCGCTAATGCGCGTCCTCACCCCCCGCGCGCCCCCATCCCCCATTCCTGATTGACTCGGGTGCCACCAGTGCAATACGTCGCCGCGCTCGAACTGGTGGGCGGCGGCGCGCAGGATGTGGGCGCGGGCCAGGTCGGGCCGCGTGTGGACGAGGGCCATCACGTCCTGTAACTGGTCGCGGAAGCCATAGGCCCCGCTGGACTGATAGAGCGCCGACCGCCCCCAGACACGGCAGCTGAGCGTCTGGTAGAGCAGCCAGCGGTTTAGCAGCAGGTTCATGGCCGGGTCAGGCGTCTCCACCTGCACGGTCGTGAGCAGCCGCTCCCATCGCTCGGCTGAGTCGCGCCGCGCCATCTCGACCTGCGCCGCGTCGCGGTAGCGCGCGATCAGGGCGATGGCGTCGTCCTCGTCCTCGCCTTGGCCGATTAGGAAGTAGAGACGTTCCGCCGGAACGTCTCTATCCTCGCCGACCGGCAGGTCGACGTGGAGTTGGATGACGGCGCACGGATCGAGGCCCGGTTCCACGCGGTTGCTCAGGCCAATGCGCCGCAGCGCGGCCGGGCGCTGCACGCTCCCCAGCCGGCCCAGGAACTCCATCCGGTCGGTCGTCACGCCATGCGGCCGCTTGCAGGCGGCCACGAAGGCGACGCGCTGGCCGAACGCGGCGTTGTACGGGTTGCGCGCCAGCAGCGCGTCAAGCTCCTGCCGGTAGGTGGGGATGATGAACGGGACGCTCTCCTCGCGCGACACGCCCAGCACCCACTCGGCGTAGAGCGTCAGCGTCAGGCGGCGCGGGCGGTCGGAGGTATTCTCCAGCCGCACCTCGATGATCTTCACCGGGTCGTCCGGAGCCATGAACAGGCGCACCGACTGGTTGACCTGGTGACTGTGGTGCTCGAAGACGGTGTAGCCCAAGCCGTGGCGCACCAGATAAGGCCCATCAGCCGGGGTGGGCTGGGGCAGGGGCGACCACACCTCGACCGTCTCCTCGTCGCGCAGATAGAGCGCTTCGGCCGGCGTGTCCGTCACCGGGTCATTGCGCCAGGTCGTCAGCCGGTTCTCGCCGCTGTTGATCGCCCAGGTATAGCCGCCGCCGCTCTCGGAGATGAGAAAGCCGGCCTGCTCGTTGGCGATGACGTTGATCCACGGAGCGGGGGGGCAGGGGAGCGGGGGAGCAGGGGTGCTGGGGTACAGGGGTGCAGGGGTGAAGGAAACCTCGGTTGAAGACTCTTTCCCCCCCACTCCCCCGCTCCCCTGCTCCCCCGCTCCCGCTTCGGGCTGCACGTAGATGACATATTCCGTCCCACCAGGGCTGAAGCCGCCATACCCGTTGTCAAAAAGCAGCCCTTCCGGACGTGACACAGAACTCTGTGGCACGGGATAAGCATCCCGTGCGCTGATGGCAGACGCAGGATAAGCATCCTGCGCGACGATGGGGGTCGGAGCCAGCGTCGGCGGCAAGTCGGGCAGCGGCGGCGGCTGGTCGAGGAGCCGGGCCAGTTGCTCGTCCAGCGTTCCGGCCGCCCCATCCAGGATGACCCGCGCCGCCGTCAGCAGCAGCGTCACGTGCTCGGGACTCATCTGGTCTTCGCGCAGCATGAAGATCCCGCCGCGCCGGTTGAGCCAGTTCTGGCACTCGGCGCGGTTGATGAGGCGGCCGATATAGGCCTGGAGCGGCTGCTCGTAGGAGGAGTTACGCCGGTTGAGGATGACCAGTTCCACGGGCAGCGCGCGGGCGCGCCAATACTTGTGCGCCCGCAGCGCCTCCTGTAGCAGTTCGCCAGCCGACTCGTCCTCAATCAGGAAGAGCAGGATGGGGTGGTCGCCGGAGATGCCATAGGGCCACAGCGCCGTCTGGCCGTGGCGGTTGGCGGCCAGCGTATCGCGGCCGGCACGCAGCGCGGCGTGGGGGTAGAGCAGCAGCGACAATAACTTCTGCGTGGCCGCCAGCTTGTCGATGGGCATGTCCAACTGGCGCAACTCGCGCAGGGCAAAGTTGCGGGCGCGGTCGCGCACCCGCTCGATGACCGACCAGCGCCGGTAGCGCTCGGCCAGCGCCAGCAGCTCCTCGCGCGTGTAGGCCGTAAACGTGATCAGGGCGATCTCGACCGACGAGCGCGGCTCCAGCGCCACCTCTTGCCCCAGCGACATGATCGGGTCGAGCGTCGCGCCGACACTCCCCGACAGCCACTCTGGCCCGACCAGCGCGGCCGGCCCCCCGACGCTGCCCGCCGGGCCGGGGGCGCGGCCGCGCCCCAGGAAGGCGGCCCGGTCGCTCTCGTAGGCGCGGGTCAACTCCCCCTCGCGGACGGCCAGCATGTGGCCCAGATAGTGCGGGTCTTCCTTGGACGAACGCGGCCGGCGGCGGAAGAACAGGCTGTTGACCTCGGCCACGTACTCGCTCTCAATGAACAGTTTGGCGAACGCCTGATGGCGGCGGTCGGAGGCGGCATCGGTCAGGACGACCTCGCCATAGCTGGTCAGGCGCAACCGGCGCGGCTCGTCGCTGTCATTGGTGAGCGTGATGCGGCGCACCTCAACGTTCTCATCGGGCGAGACGATGACTTCCATCTGGAGCGCGATGTCGAAGTCGCGGCGGCGGAAGAGGGCCATGTGGGGGTAGAACTGCACCTCCATCGCCTCCGGCCAGCGCACGACGGGTTGAACGGTCGCCGACCAGGTCTGGCCGCGGTCGAGGTCCTGGACATAGAGCCAGCAGCCCCACTCGTCGAGCGTCGTGTCGGCCCGCCAACGGGTGCAGGCGTAGTCCTGGCCCAGCGCGGAATACCCTCCACCGGCATTGGTGATGAGCGTGTTGAAGCGGCCGTTGGACAGCACGTGGGCCTGGGGCATCGGGCTGACGACGGGCACGAGCCAGGGATCGGCGGTGATGGTCGGCCCCGCCGCGGGCGCGTCGAGACGGTCCTCGCTGTGCGGCTGCTCCAGTTGCGGGCGCGGCGGCAACTGCTCTTGCAGCAGCAGTTCAACGCTCTGGATGCGCGGGTCGGCGTGGAAGCGGGCCGTCATGCGGTCGCCGCGCAGGAAGTTGAGCAGGGAGAGCATGATCATGCCCTGGTGGTGGGCCATGTAGGAGCGCACAATGGCCCCGCTGCCGTCCTCCACGTCGGTGCGCGAATTGGTGAAGTCAACCGCCTCATACAGCCCATAGGGGCCCATCGCCCCCAACGCGCGCAGCCGGGCGATATTGTCCAGCACGTCGCGCGGCCGGAAGGCCAGCGCCAGCAGCGACGCATAGGGGGCGATCACCAGGTCTTCGCCCAGCCCGCGCTTGAAACCCAGTCCCGGCACGCCAAAGGCGCGATACTGGTAGTTGAGCGCGTTGTCGAAGGCGTAGAAGCCGGACTCCGAGATGCCCCACGGCACGCCGCGCTGGGCGGCGTATTGAATCTGTTCGTGGATGACGGCGTGCAGACTGCGTTCCAGCAGCGTGCCGCGGTAGTTGCGCATCAGCAGCGGCGGCATCAGATATTCGAACATCGTCCCGCTCCAGGAGAGCAGGGCCAGCCCGTCCGTCGTCTGAGCCAGCGGCCGCGAGAGGTGCAGCCAGTGGCTCTGGGGCACGTCTCCCTTGGCGATGGCGACGATGCTGGCAATGCGCGCCTCTGAGGCCAGCAGGTCGTAATAGCTGTCATCGAGCCGGTCGTTTTCCAGGTTGTAGCCAATGTGGAAGACCTGGCGGCGCTCGTTGAATAGGAAGCTGAATTCCATGCCGTCGGCGAAGGCGATAGCTTGCTGGGAAAGGGCCGTCAGATCTTCCCTCAAGGAGGAGATGGTGAGGCGAGCGCTGTGCAGGGCGGGGTTGAGCCGCCGGCACCAGGCCAGTCCGGCCGGCGCGCGGGCATCTCGCCAGTTGGCCAGCCTCGCGCTGATCGCATCGACCGTCGCCGCCGCTTCGGCGAGCAGTTCCGGCGCGGCTTCCGGCGTGGGTAAGCCGGCCAGCAGATCGAGCAGCCGTTCATGGGCTGCGGGGACGCCGTCAGGCACGTCTGGCCCATCCAGCCACTCCGGGGCCTCGTCCAGCAACGGCCGCCAGGGGAAGAAGAGGTCGAGGTCGCGTTTGATGCCGCGTACGTTCTGGCGCAGGCTGTCGACGTAGACGCGCCACTCGTGCAACCACTCGCCGCGCTCCGCCTCCTCCTGAAAGAGGGCGATCATGGCGCGCTCCAATTTGGGCAGATCGACTTCGGCCAGTTGAATCGCCAGCGCGATCCAGGCGCGCGGGTCACTCCGGCCGGTCTCGATGCGGGCGCGCATCGTCTCCAGACCGTCGCGCACGGCATCGTAGGGGCCAGGGGCCAGGGGATAGGGGCTAGGGGAAGAGCCGTTTTCAGTGCTCCCCCGCTCCCCCGCCCCCCCGCTCCCCTGCTCACCGATCCCATCAGCCCGTAGGGAACCTTGCGTCAGCGCCAACACATCCAGCAGCCCCGCCCACCGTTCCTCATGCCACAGTGAGCGCCGGGTCGCTTCCAGGCACGCCTGCTGCAGCACCATCAGCGAAGCGGCCAGGTTGCCGCTGTCCACCGTGGAGATGTAGCGCGGGTAGAGCGGGCGCAGGGTGTCGGTCGTGATCCAGTTCAGAAAGTGGCCGCGGTAGCGCTCCAGCGTTTCCAGCGCCTCGAACGCGGAGCGCAGGCGCAGGGTCAGGTGGGTCAGGCTGATGTAGCCCAGGTCCCAGGCCGAGACGGCCGTCAGCAAATAGAGGCCGATATTCGTCGGCGAAGTGCGGTGACCGACGATGCCGCGCGGCCACTCCTGATAGTTGTCCGGCGGCAGCCAGTGGTCGGCCGGGCCGACGTACTGCTCGTAGAAAAGCCAGGTGCGCCGGGCCAGTTGCCGCAACTCGGCGATCTCCGCGTCGGAGAGGGGTTGGGTGTCCGTCTGGTCGGGCCGGCTGACCCAGTGGGCGATGCGGGCGGCCAGTAACCACAGGACGATGACGGGCAGGGCCGCCGCGAGCGCCACGGGTCTGGCCAGCGTCGGCGTGACCGCGCCCGCACCCAATAGATCGAAATCACTCACGATGACCAGGCCCAGTGCCGCCAGAGTGAGCAGAATAGAGGGCAGCATCGTTCGCCGCGTGGACGTCACAGAAAGCTCGCGGCCGATGACCTGCTCGGTGTGCGCGGCGGTGACCCACTGCAACAGGTTGCGGCGAGATATGATCAGCCGCCACAGCGTGGTCAGCACCGCGTCGAGGACGAGCACCGTCTCGAAGGGCAAGAAGGCGATCTGGAGTAGCCAGCGGATCGTCCCGTCGCGCAAGGGGCGCTGCACGTCGCGCCAGCTCGCGCCGGGCACGCCCAGAAGCTCGCCCACCAGGGCGCGGACGGCGGCCGTGACCGTGCCAATTAGCAGGGCAATGGCCGGCGCGAGCAGCGCCACAGCCGTCCAGACCAGCGGCGAGCCGGGTAGCACCGTCCAGCCGGCTACCAGCAGGGCGAAGAGCGCCGGGGCCAGCAGGCTGCGCCGCAAGTTGTCGGCGATGCGCCAGAGGCCGAGGAGGGACAGGTCATTGCGGCGGAAATGGCCCGCGCCGCGCTCCTCGTCGCTGGGGGCGGCGGGCGTCCAGGGCAGCAGCCAGGGCAGCAGTTGCCAGTCGCCCCGAATCCAGCGGTGCGTGCGCCGGATGTGCACCAGATAGTGGGAGGGGAACTGCTCATAGAGCACCACGTCCGACGCCAGACCGGCGCGGGCATAGCTGCCTTCGAAGAGATCGTGGCTCAGCAGGCGGTTTTCCGGGACGCGACCGGCCAGACAGTACTCGAAGGCGTCCACGTCGTAGATGCCTTTGCCGACGTAGGAGCCTTCGCCGAACAAGTCCTGATACACGTCCGAGACGGCGTGGGTATAGAGGTCGAGGCCCGTGTCGCCGCCGAAGACACGGGTGAAGAGCGAGTGGGAGGCGCTGGTGGGCAGAATCTCGGTGCGCGGTTGCAGAATGGCGTAGCCATCGACGACGCGCCGGGTCTGGGGGTCGATCTGCGCCTGGTTCAGCGGGTGGGCCAGCGCCCCGATGAGCCGCCGGGCGGCGTCGCGAGGCAGCACGGTGTCGGCGTCGAGCGTGATCACGTAGCGGACATCGGGCAACGCGCTCAAATCGCCCTCGCGAACGATGAATGAGGTGTGCGACGCGCCGCGCAGCAAGGCGTTGAACTCGTGCAGCTTGCCGCGCTTGCGCTCCCAGCCCATCCATTTGCCCTCCTTGGGGTTCCAGAGCCGCCGGCGATGGAAGAGATAGAACGGCTGGCGGGCGTGGCTCTTGTTGAGCATCTGGATGCCGGCGATGGCTCGCGCCAGCAGCGTCTCGTCCTCCTCTCGTTCAGGCGCGTCGTCGTCGGCGAAGTCGGTCAGCAGGGCGAAGCCGAGGGCGGGGTCGGCGTTGCGCAGATAATGCAACTCCAGCTGGCTCAGCAGCGAATCGACCTCGCCGGCGCTGGTGAAAAGGCCGGGGATGACCACCATCGTCCGGCAAGCGGCCGGAACGCCGTCTTCGAAATCAAGTTTGGGCAGGACGCGCGGCGTAGTCAGGCCGGTGACGGCCCAGTTGAGCACGGCTACGACGACAGCCGTGGCCGGGATGAGGCTCAGCAGCGCCGCTAACCAGACCCCTGCTCCCCATCTCCCGGAGGGCGCGAGCGCAGAGGCCGACGCGGCATAGGCGGCCAGGATGGCGACGATAAGCGCCGTCATCGCCAGCGCGCCGCCCATGTAAACGAGCGCCGGGTGGCGGTAGGCCCAGCGCCCCAGCTGACCGCGCCAGGGCGGGCGATAGCCGATCCGCTTCTCCAGCACGTCGCGGCCGGCATGGTGGATCAG